>JBKHHW010000001.1:0-90116 GCA_046538945.1 Chitinispirillaceae bacterium
GTACAATCCTCTCCGTTTGTGCTCATATATGCTGTTTCCCCGATTTGTGGCCACTAATTCAGTTGGAGTACCCGGCAAAGCCGGTCTTCATATACTATGGAAGTGAATAAAAGGAGGATAGGCAAAAAGGGGGCCGAAAACGCAACTGAATCATGCCTTTTCTGGCCCGGTTATCATTGCACCCGATTTTCTGGTCGTATCAGGTTGCCAAAGAGTTTTGTGATTTTCTACACCTCATAATCCCTCAAGATTTCTCTCCTCTTTCTGCTCCTGACGACGCGTCCAGGTCTCGGCCAGAACCGCCGCTTTGTGCTGAAGATCACCTTCGGGACCGTTGGGACGATTTCTTACATCCAGTATGGCCTGCTTGTCCCCGTAAAGGACCACCGTGTCACCCTGTCTGATCTTCATCCTGCTCGTAGCATCCCCCATATAGAACCCCTCCTTGCGAAACACCCCCAGAACCATGATCCCCTCCTCCTGGAGCCCGAGAGTTTTGAGAGGCTTGTCACTGAGCCAGCTATTGGTATTTACCCTAATCTCCGTAATTTCATATTCACCGCTTACTCTAAGAAGACGCGTGTAGTCATATTCTGTTATCCCGGTGAACCTTTTGAGAAAAATATCGACTACATAGGAAAACCATCTGTCGACAGTCTGACTGCTCACCAGAATCCAGATGATGACAATTCCACCGGATATCAGTATGATTCCATACCAGAAGTTGAACGTGGCTCTTATCTGAATGAGTGAAGCGACCGCCGACACCAGCCCCACACTTCCAAGCAGCATGAGAACCATGATAACTCTGCGCCTCACCGGATGATTCACCACCGTTTCAGCCTCATTGGTGGTGAACCCCGCTCCCGTAAAAGCAGACCGGGCCTGGAACCGGGCGACTTCTCTGGGAAGTCCGGTATGAGTCAGGGCCACTGTGGCAACTTTATTTATCAGGATAGAAAGGATGACAATCACTATCAGTGAAATAAGTGGGATCATAACAGATATCTGCCTCTTGAACATTTTCAGTACTGCAAATCGAAAACTAGTGTTTTTTTCTGCTTCTTACTTTTCTACTTCTGTCCTTGCGGATCTCCTTTTCCTGCCGCTTCTGCGCTTCTTCTGAAGCTTCACGATGAAGTCTGTCCCCTTCTTCACCTTCAGGACGATCCTTCACTTTCCAAAGAGAGGACCTGTACCCGTACAGTACCAGAATGTCTCCCTCTTCAACTCTGATACTGCTCCTGGGAGCGCCGATGTAGGCCCCCCGCTTCCGGTGAATCCCAAGTACCTCTATCCCCTCCTTGCGCAAAGCCAGCTCATTGAGAGTCTTTTTTATAAACCAGCTGTCCGGGCCCACTTTGATTTCAGTTATCTCATAGGTTCCGGTCACCCTGATCAGCCGGGTGAAATTATGGACATCCAGCGCCGTGATTCTGCGCAGAATGAGACTACTGAATTTGAACAGCCACCTGTCCAGCGTTCTGCTGCTGGCCAGAATCGATACCAGCACTACACCAGTCACCAGAATGACAATCCCGAACGGGAAACCAATTGTTGCCTCAAGCCTGATGACCGAGGCGATCACGGAGATCAGCCCGATACTCCCCAGCAGCATGAGAGTCATTATGATTCTGCGACGTGCCGGATGGCGCATCATCTTTTCTGATTCTTCAGTGGTGAAACCCACTCCCGTAAACGCGGACCGGGACTGAAAACGGGAAATGTCTTTGGGCAGTCCGGTCATGGTGAGTGCTACTGAAGCTACCCTGTTAACCAGAAGAGTGATGATTATTATCAGCAGTAATGATATTAACGGAACCATGTGTCACCTCGAAATCCTCCCAAACTCTTCAGAACGCCCGATATGTAACACAAGCAGTTCTGGTGCCGATCATGATTTTTGCTCTCTGAATCCATCAAAAGATCTCACCTAACCGATACTGAAAATCCTATCACAAGGCGGGATATTCAGGGCGCTCCAGAAAGTATCTTATAAAACGACTACACCTCCAACTGAAAAACAAAAGATGTCTAAAGAAAAACGCCGCAAAAGCAAACAGAAGTACGAACTCGATATTGAAGCCCAGACCAAATTCAACCTCCTGTACATAGCCCTGATGAGTTCCTCGGGCATCCTGGCCTCTGTGGCCTTTCTTGTGAATTCGATCCCGCTGCTCATCGGTTCCATGGTGGTCGCCCCGGTCATGCCTCCCCTGGTGCTCATTTCGATAGGAATGGCAAACGGCAACTACAGAAACATTCTGAAAGGATTGGCTCTGACCTTTTCGGGCCTGACCATAGCTCTGGCGTTTTCAGTCGGGACCACCTGGCTTCTGAGCTTTACCGGTCTCAACCCCGCGAATCTCGATCTGCCCCCTATGCTCATCGAGCGGGTGACTCCCGGATGGTACAGCCTGGTTGCGGCACTGGCCGCCGGCACGGCGGGAGCTCTGGCGGTATCGCACCAGAAGCAGGACACGCTTGTGGGAGCGGTCGCATCCATTGCCCTTGTCCCCACAGTCGCGGGAACCGGCATCGCCATCCTTCTCACCGATTGGCAGAATGTACTGGGCGGGCTTGGCATGCTGGGAATAAACGTGGGAGCGATCGTATTCATGGGTTGGCTGGTTTTCAATTTTTTCAGTGAAAGTGGGGAATGAGATTCAAGGTTGAACATTCATTTCGGGACGATGCGGGGATGGTTGAGATAAAGAAGGCCCAATTTTGTGATCTGGAAAGTATTCTCGAACTGCAGAAGCTATGTTACCATGAGAATGCAAAGAGGTATGGTGATATCAAGATACAGCCGCTGACGCAGACTCTGGAGGATATCAGAGAAGAGTTCCGGATGGGAACTATTCTGAAAGCAGTTGATAATGGAACGATCATTGGAAGCATCAGGGGATATGTGGAAAACGGGACAGGCTGCATCTTCAAGGTGGTTGTCGCCCCGAACCACCAGAACAGAGGAATAGGAACCAGACTTATCACTGCGCTTGAAAAAGCCCTGGGCGACGTGAAAAGATTCGAACTGTTCACCGGATACAGAGACCATAAAAACCTTTACCTTTATCAGAAACTGGGCTACAGGAAATTCAAAGAAGAGAACGACGGGAAAATAGTGTTCATATATCTGGAAAAATGGAAAGGTGAAGTTAAAAGAAATGCTGAAAATATTTGTTGATGCTGATGCATGCCCGGTCAAGGAGGAAGTATACCGGGTAGCGAAACGCTACGGTCTTGATGTGGTTTTGGTGTCCAATTCACGGATGAGGACACCCGATGAACCATGGATCAGACTCGTGGTAGTTAAGGATAACAAGCTGGATGCGGCGGATGACTGGATCGCTGAGCAGGCATCGGAAGGTGACATAGTCATTTCAGCAGATATCCCCCTCGCTTCCCGCTGCCTCAAGAAGGGAGCACTGGTACTGGGCTGCACAGGACGCGAATTCACAGATGACAGTATCGGAGGTGCACTTGCCACCCGGGAGCTGCTGCAGCAGTTCCGGGACAGTGGAGTAAACATGGGTGGCCCGGCACCATTCGAAAAAAAGGACCGGTCGCGTTTCCTTCAGAAACTGGATGAACTGGTGGTGAGGGTAAAGAAAAGCGGATAATTGGATCAGCATATAAATCATCACTTCCGCTGCTGATCCCGGGCAACCCCTTTACCCAAATAAACTATATCGAGCACTGTTTTATCAGCTGGGAAAAAAGCTGGAACATTAGATTAGTAATCGTAAGTGGTGGTAATTCCCCACTCGTCTTCACCGATGAAAAAATCTATCTGAAGCGGCTTCACATACACCCCGCCACCTCCGAAAAACAGATTGCGGTAGTCGAAATCCTTCACCAGATCAAGCGGGTTCTCAGGAGCGCGGGCGTAACCTAAACGCAGGGAGTAAAGAGGCGTGATCCGCGCTTCCATACCTGTGCGGAATATGTATTTAGTACCGGTCTTTTTATCCAAAAGATTGGTCATCTCCAGATCCAAAGGAATGAGTACCCGGACATTATCCCCCGCAAAGGACATTGTATACAAACCACCCAGAATGACAGTGCGATGCCTTCCACCTACCCATCCATCACTTTTCCTGTCTTCCTCACCCTGCACCTTTTCCTCTTCCCAGAGATAGCCGGTCACGTTCCTTACTACAAGAGAAAAATCGAAATTGGGCATCACGTACGGCTGGTAAAACCCCAGATCAATCACAACACTTCTGCACTGCTCACTTCCGGACCGAACGTCTGCTGCTGTGTCATTACTCAATCCATTCCATCTGGATCCCTCGTAACGAATGTTCATGCCGAAGTCAACCGGTCCCTGCTTGTCCACCTGTTCGAAGAGACGACCTGACATGTTGAACGTAAAGTCATGTACCGAACCTGGTTTACCATTCAAATATCTGTAGTAAAAAGCCATTGCACCCTCTTCGTCCGCAAAGGCAAGCCCCATCGGCAACCCGATTTTTTCGAACACAGGATCACGCCCGTAGCCCAAAACCAGCGATCCCCTGTTCCCTTTAACCTCATACTTATAACTGAAAGGCAGCGCAGGATTCAATAATCCCTGCATTCCCCCCGCCGGAAGAGCCGTTCCCGCTCCAGCCAGCGACTGCGAGACCGTGCTGTAAAGAGAGGTTCTGGAAAAGAGGTGGGCAAGGGAATCCTGAGCCTCGGCGGCAAAGAAAAACATCATCACCCACAAAGCTGTCCCGAGCCGAAACAGCGCTTTATGCATATTTCCTCCGGCAGTGAAAAAAATCAGTCCTTATCATAAAAAAAATAGATCATGTTCACCCCTACATACGAATACCTTATCTAAACAGTTGACAGTCAGAACGGAATCAGCTATATTTGAGACACAGTCTCAATCACTACAGGCCGAAAATGATACAGCAAGAGAAAAAACAGCGGTTCAAAGAATACCTGCGGAGCAAGGGCCTCTCCTTCACTCCACAGCGCCGGTTCATTTTCGAGTACCTCAGCTGCAACACCACGCATTTCGGTGCCGAGGAGCTCATCTCCTCGCTTAGAAAACTCCGCATCGATGTAAGCCGGGCCACTGTCTACAGAACGCTTGGGCATCTGGAGGAAGCCGGTTTCATCCGAAAAATCGAGCTGGATCAGGGACACACCCACTGGGAATTCGTCGATGGCTCTTCTCATCACGAACACCTGGTCTGCGAAAAATGCGGAAGGATAGAGGAATTCACAGATCCGCAGCTGGAAGACAGGATCACATCCGTAGCAAAACAAAACAATTTCACAATGACACGCCACACGGTACAAATTTTCGGGATTTGCGGAGGATGCAGTGAACACCAGAAAACATAAGCGCATACTCCAGGAGTGTGTCGGGCTGCTCGAAAAAAACGGCATCAGTGTTGATGAACAATTTTCCAGGCTCATAGAGTTTTTTTTCAGCAGTGATCATCACGTTTCCAAAGATGATATGCGCCGGTTCATTAAGGACAACGGCATCGAGATACCTGAGATGGTCATTCAGAATGCACTTGTGCTGCTCAAGGAGTATGGATTTGCGGTGGAGAAGAGGTTCGGAGACGGTACTGTCCGTTATGAGCATCTTCACATCGATGAACATCACGATCATTTCTATTGTATCAAATGCGGCAGGATTACCGAGTTTTTCTCACCTGAAATCGAAGACGCCCAGGTTAGGGAAGCGCGGGTCCGGGGGTTTCACATCTTCAGCCACAAGATGCAGATAAACGGCTTGTGCAGCAGATGTTTCGGTAAGACCCGCAGCGGCTGCATTCCGCTGGGAGCGGTTGAGAGCGGTGGACGTTTTAAGGTAAAGGAAATAAAGGAAAACAGCAACTGCTGCCGCAAGAGGATTTTTGATATGGGCATAGTTACCGGATTTGAAGGGACGGTGCTGACCAACAATGCGGGACTGGTGGTGGTCACCTCAGGCGGCGGACGGATAGCTCTGGGCCGGGGAATGAGTCAGCAGATACTGGTCACGATTGAGAACTGAGGGTTGGCAGAGGTTCAACATTCAGGAATAGAGATCAGGACAGGTGTTAATCTACAGATAAATTAGGATGAGATATGAAAAATCTTAGCGAGTGCAGAGAGGGAGATTCGGTCAGAATCGTTTCCGTTAAAGGTCAGGGGGGCGTGCGCCGACGCCTGCTCGATATGGGATTCATGAGAGGCACCCCGCTCACGATCGTGAGATATGCTCCGCTCAGAGATCCCATAGAGGTTTGCATCCGTGATAACCGCATAAGCCTTAGGGTAAAGGAAGCGCAAATTATAGAAATCGAAATGACCGGAGAATCAAACGGCAACTCGAGCTGCATGGAGGATAAGTGAGTCAGAAAACCAAAGCCCCTTTTTTTGACCGGGAGTTGAGACAGAATCTCAAAAGTCCGGGGAAGAACGCACCCACAATTGCCCTCACCGGCAATCCCAACAGTGGAAAAACCTCCCTTTTCAACCACCTCACCGGTTCCCATCAGCACGTCGGCAACTGGAGCGGTGTCACGGTGGAGGTCAAAGTCGGAAAAGTAAACCAAGGGGAGATCAGCACCACCATGGCCGATCTGCCGGGTATCTACTCCCTGAGCGCCGGTTCCATGGATGAACGGGTGGCGCGTGACTACATTCTCCAGGAAAATCCTGATGTGGTGATAAACGTAGTCGATGCAACTAATCTGGAACGCAATCTTTACCTCACGGTTCAGCTTATGGAAATCGGGGTACGGCCGCTACTTGCATTCAACATGTGGGATGAGGTTCAGGCGAAGGGCATCCGTATCGACACCAAACACTTTTCCGAGCTGCTTGATCTTCCGATAGTCACCACGGTGGGAAAAACAGGAACAAACGCATCAGTGCTGGTCAACAAAGCATTCTCCATGTACGAAAGCGGTGCAACCTCCTACACCAAGCCGCTGCACCACCTGCCATCGGAGATCGAACAAGGTATCGACGAACTGGAAAGCAGTCCCGTTCTGCAAAAGTGCGGATTGCCCGTACGCTGGACAGCGCTCAAACTTCTGGAAAACGATTCACAGGTAAAGGAACTTCTCTACTCTGTTCCCGGTGGAAAAGAAGTCATGGCTCAGGCCAGCCAGATTTCTCTGAAAATTCAGGATATCATGGGTGAAGATACTGAAAGCCTGATCGCGGAAGCCCGTTATGGTTTCATAGCCGGAGCCATACGCGAAACAGTGAAGAAGAGTCTGTCCAACCGAGTGGAGGTTTCCGACCAGATCGACAGAGTTGTGACTCATCCGGTCTGGGCGTACCCGCTTTTCCTTCTGTTCATGTGGTTTCTTTTCCAGGCCACATTTTCCCTGGGGCAGTACCCCATGAACTGGATCGAGCACCTTGTATCCGGCCTCGGTACCCTGTTCAGTAACACCCTGCCCGATGGAGTTCTCAAGGATCTGGTGATTGACGGAATTCTTCAGGGAGTGGGAGGGGTGGCTGTGTTTCTCCCCAACATTCTGATTCTCTTTTTTGGCATCTCCATAATGGAGGACAGCGGCTACATGGCCAGAGCTGCCTTTATCATGGATAAAGTGATGCACAAAGTCGGCCTTCATGGAAAAAGCTTTATACCGATGATAATGGGACTGGGCTGCAATGTCCCGGCAATCATGGCTGCACGCACCCTCGAGTCGCCTCGGGACAGGATCAAAACCATTCTTCTCGCCCCGCTCATAAGCTGCTCGGCGCGTCTGCCGGTCTACGTTCTCTTTGCGGGCGCATTATTCCCCAATCAGGCGGGAAACGTGGTGTTTCTGTTCCAGTTTGTCCTGGGAACGCTGATATTTTTCGGGCTTGCCTGGGTTTTCAAACACACTCTTTTCAAAGGAGATGATTATCCTTTTGTCATGGAACTTCCCCCCTATCGCCTGCCTACCATGAAAAGTGTGCTGATACACATGTGGCAGAGAGCGGAGCACTATCTGAAGAAAATGGGCGGAGTGGTACTTGTCTTCTCCATCCTGATATGGGCACTGAGCAAGTACCCTGTTGACCAGAAGGCACTCTCCACTTACGAAGAAAAAATTACTGCAGTGGAATCGATGCAGCTTTCCACCGGGGATCGGGAACGAAGAATAGACCAGCTTGAATCTGCCCGCAAATCCGAACTTCTGAAATACTCCTATATCGGGCGCATGGGAACACTTCTGGAACCGGTTGTAAAACCTCTCGGATTTGACTGGAAGGGGGCAGTTGCTCTGAGCACCGGATTTGTGGCCAAGGAGATGGTAGTGGGTACCATGGGGGTTCTCTACAATGTGGGAGATGAGGTGGAGGAGGGAAACGAGGAACTTCGCTCAGCGATTGCCTCCAACTTCTCTCCTCTGGCGGGTATCAGCTTTCTGGTGTTTGTTCTTCTGTACACTCCCTGCATTGTGGCATTGATAACAGTCATACGGGAGTTGAAAAGTGTCAAATGGTCGGTATTTTCACTTGTTTACCAGCTGGGAATCGCCTACGGAGCATCGCTGATGGTATTTCAGGTGGGGAAGCTTTTAGGACTGGAGTAAGGGATGTGGCAGAGTATTGTAGTAGGGATCATAGTAGCCCTGGCTGCCGGAGGGGCGGCAATAATAGTGTGGAAAAGTGTCAGGGACAAAAGTGGATGCGAGGGGTGCAGAGGAGATTGCGGGAAGTGCGGTATGAAAGAGGACTGAGCTCCCGGAAGCACACCTTTAGGAACAACTCTGTACTATTTTGAATATGCCGGCTATAAGATCCGGACGGGGGTATCCAAATAGCCGGCCCCCGTTCCTTCTCCATTTTCTGTTTATCGGCTGATCGTTTTCCAACAGATCCTCTCACTCATTCTCTCCAATACAAAGCGGTGATTTAGTATATTACTACTTCCAAAAATCGTACTACGATTCCATTTATACCAAAGCGGGTGAACTTCACCCGATCACGTTGCCGTGCCGAGGTAGTGTAATGACGCCAAAACGCAGCTTTTTCAGCTCCGACCTCTTCAATTATGCCCTTCTGATTTTTATGGGTATCTGGTTTTTTATCCCTTTTCTGGGAAAAGTACATCTCTTCGACTGGGATGAGGCAAATTTCGCCGAAGCGGCCAGAGAGATGATCGAAACAGGTAATTTCATGCGGGTCACCATTAATTATGAGCCATTCTGGGAAAAACCGCCACTTTTCTTCTGGTTTCAGTCCATCTCAATGAATATGTTCGGTGTGAACGAGTTTGCGGCCCGTTTGCCCAATGCTGTTTTCGGTATTCTGACACTGATCCTCGTCTACAGTATAGGAAAGAAGCTCTACGACAAAAAATTCGGACTTCTCTGGGCAGGTGCATTCATAGGCTCCTTCCTTCCCCATTTCTTCTTTAAAAGCGGAATCATAGATCCAGTTTTCAACTTCTTCATTTTTCTGGGATACACCTTTATTGCTTTCGCCATCCATTCCCAAAAGAGCAGAAACAAGCTTCTGCTTTACACTGGAGCAGGTGTAATGACCGGTTTGGCGATTCTCACCAAAGGACCGGTCGCATTTCTCTTAATAGCGTTGTCCGTAGGCATTTTCTGGATTTTGAATCATAAACAGAGAGTTATCAGCATCAAAGAAATTATCGTTTACGGTGCAGCAATGTGCCTGACTGCGGGAATATTCTACGGAACCGAAACACTCATACACGGCACCTGGTTCATAGAGGAATTCATCAGATACCAGATCCGTCTTTTCAGGACAGGGGATGCCGGTCATGGGAGACCGTTTTATTTTCATTTAGTGATAATCCTTTTCGGTTGTTTTCCCGCCTCATTTTTTGCAATCCGCTCCTTTTTTAAAAGAACTGAAGAGCTGCCGATACAGAAGCTTTACAACAAACTGATGATTATTCTGTTTCTTGTGGTGCTCATACTCTTCTCCATCGTTAAAACAAAAACAGTTCTCTACTCATCGCTTACGTATTTCCCGGTCACGTTTCTTGCCGCACTGCATCTGCACGGACTTCTAAACCGTAAGCTTGCCTGGAAAAAGCACCTGGGAACAGCCCTGATCATATTTTCAGTACTGATCGGGGTTATCATCACAGCTTTTCCCATTCTGCTCTATAACAAGGAAGCAATCATTCCTCTGATCAACGATAAATTCGCCGCAGCCAATCTACAGCGTCCTGTACAGTGGTCAGGATATGAGTTTCTGCTGGGTGTTTTCTACCTTTTAGCTCTGCTTGTCAGTTTCATTCTCATAAACCGTCAGAAGTTCAAAGCTGGCATCATCTCCTTTTTCGCGTCAAGCGCTCTATGCCTTCAGATATTCATGTATATCTTCACACCAAAAATTGAACAGTATACCCAGGGCGGTCCGATAGAGTTCTTCAAGGAGAAAGCGGGTAAGGATGTCTACGCCAGAACTCTTTTCAAAAGTTACACGGATATGTTCTACAGCCGCATAAAAATCTCCGACAACCCCAAAAGCAGGGACAAGGAGTGGCTCCTGACAGGCGCTATTGACAAGCCAGCTTATTTTGTTGCGAGAATGCATCAGAGCAAGAGTTTGGAGAACAAGTACCCTGATCTGGAAAGAATCAAGGAAGAGTACGGTTTTGTTTATTACGTGCGCAAGCCGCATAAACAGTGATTCAGACCAGGACTGTAGAGCCTCAGCCGAAAAAATCATGCTATATTTCAGGATTGAACAGATAATTGAAAAATTAGAAACGCAGTTTACAGGTCAGCTCTGCGGCAGATGAAAAATCCAAATCAGCGGTCAATACTTCTGTACTGAAAGAGTTACAATGAAGTGTAAAGGGAAGTATGTAACCCCCGGAAGCGCTTGTGAAAAATCACCTACGCCTCCACCTTCTCTTCTACTTTTTCTACTTCCGCCACACTCTCCCCTACCCTGTATAACTCAGAACCAATCACCCCCGCCTTGTCCAACGCATATCTGGCGGTAACCCTCAATACCCCCAGCCCGTATTTCATGCTGCGCCAGAAATTTATGGACGATGCATCCTTGAAGTACTTGGTGGGGCAGGTCACTTCCGCAATCTGATAACCGGCATGGAATATCTGACTGATCATCTCGTTATCGAAGACAAAATCATCCGAGTTAGCCTGGTAGTTTATCCTCCTCAACACCTCAGCGGAAAAAGCGCGGTATCCGGTATGATATTCCGAAAGCTTCTGATTCATGAAAAGATTCTGAGCGAAAGTCAGTATCCGGTTCGCCACATATTTGTAGAATGGCATTCCGCCCAGCAGCGCGCCCTTTCCAAGTATTCTCGATCCGAACACAACATGGTAGAGTTCATTTCCGATTATGCTGGCCATAGCAGTGATCAGCTTGGGAGTGTACTGATAGTCAGGGTGAAGCATGATCACAATATCCGCACCCAGAGAGAGAGCCTTGTCGTAGCAGGTTTTCTGGTTACCCCCGTATCCGCGGTTCTTCTGGTGAGTGATCACATGACCCACTCCGATTTTTCTGGCCAGAGCTGCCGTATGATCCTTACTTGCATCATCAACCAGAATCACCTCATCCACAATCTCAAAAGGTATTTCATTGTAGGTCTTCTCAAGCGTGAGCTCCGCGTTGTATGCAGGAAGAACAACCACCACCTTCTTGCCGTTTATCATAGCCCCAGCCTACCTCTCCTGGGAATATGCCCCAGACGGGTGCAGGTATAAAGAACAATCCAAACAGTGAACGTTCCCAAAACCGCACCACCCAGAGTATCAAGAGGAAAATGCACTCCCATATACACTCTGGAATAGGCAACCAGGGCCGCAACCACAAAGGAAAGCCAGAACCAACCTCCGAAAAAGTATACCAGTATCGCTGCACCAGTAAAGGCGGTAGCGGTATGCCCGGACGGAAATGCATGATATCTCAGCTCCGGACCCACAATATGCACCACTATAGAATCAAAATAAGCTTCATCGGGAAAATTATCCGGGGCTGCCTCCGCCCCGCGGGGCAGACAGGGATTCTGTTCGAAATAGGCTACAGGCCGTGGACGGTCTATCTGACGCTTTAAAACAGAAATCGCTATTCCACTGGCGACAGAAGCGATCACGGCACATATCAGCGCTTTTCGAATATAGGTACGAGGCACCTTTTTAAGCACGATTCCCATCACAAGCGGTGCAACTACCCACCCGGTGCCGCCCTGAGTCACAAACCAGAAAAACCAGTCGAAAAAAGGCGTATGATGGGAATTGAGAAATACAAAAAGCTGCTGATCGAAAGCCAGAAGTGAATCAAACATGGAAGTAAAGTACATTATTCACACCCGGGGAGCAATCGGCAATTCAGATAGGTCCCGGAGGTGAGCTATAAATTCACCTCCGGATTCCCTTTCCGCCGCACACCTCTCAATACGCCTTCGCAAACACAACGCGTCTCTCAGATGGTTCCCCCGTGATCACACACTTGCCGCTTTCCTGAGGGCCATCGAAGGGAACACAACGAATAGTGACATTCAGATCACTTTTGATCTTTTCCTCCACCTCGGCGCTCCCGTTCCAGTGGCTCAGCGCAAAACCGCCGTGAATTTCCGGTTTGTCACTGTTCTGCGGAGTGAAGAAATCGTAGAACTCTTCCCTGGTATCGATCTTTCTGAGATGGCTGTCCCTGAACTCCTTCGCCCTTTTGAACATAGCATCCTGGATTTCATCCAAAACACCTGCCACCTTCCCAACAAACTCTTCCCTGGGAGAACCATACCGTTCCTTGCGGCTCTTGTCACGCCTTCCCACAAAAACAGAATCAGATGACATGTCTCGAGGACCTATTTCAAGATAGATGGGTATGCCCTTTTTGATCCATGACCATACCTTCTCACCGCCGCGCATCTCTCTTTTATCCACTTCCACTTCCAGCGGCCGCCCATGATACTGCACGCTTCTGAGCTGGGCTGCCACCTTGTCACAATATTCAAGAACCTCGGCCGCGGTTTCATCCCCATGAATGACCGGGAGAATCGCAACGTGGGAAGGTGCCAGTCTCGGAGGCAGCAAGAGCCCGTCATCGTCACCATGAGTCATGATAAGCCCACCTATAAGACGGGTTGAAACACCCCAACTGGTGGTCCAGGCGAATTCCTCTTTGCCGCTTGAATCAAGAAATTTGATATTGGAAGCTTTGGAGAAATTCTGTCCCAGAAAATGCGATGTACCAGCCTGAAGCGCTTTGCGGTCCTGCATCATCGATTCGATACAGTAGGTCGACACCGCGCCGGGGAACCTTTCCGACGCGGTCTTCTCACCCGTGATTACAGGCATTGCCATATACTCCTCGGCGAATTGCGCGTACACCTTGAGCATAGTCATCGTCTCTTCCCGGGCTTCCTGGGCGGTTGAATGAACCGTGTGCCCCTCCTGCCACAGAAATTCGGCAGTCCTCAGAAACAGACGTGTTCTCATTTCCCAGCGCACCACATTGGCCCACTGATTTATCAGCAGAGGAAGATCACGGTAGGACTGAACCCATTTGGCAAACATGGCACCGATAATCGTCTCCGATGTGGGACGGACGATTAGAGGTTCCTCAAGCTCGCCGGCCGGAACAAGCTTTCCGTTTTCTCCGGCTTCCAGGCGGTGATGAGTGACAACCGCACACTCCTTTGCAAACCCCTCGACGTGCTCGGCCTCTTTCTCCAGAAAACTTTTGGGGATGAAAAGGGGGAAATAGGCATTTTTATGCCCTGTCGCTTTGAACATGCCATCGAGCACCCGCTGAATGTTTTCCCAAAGAGTATACCCCCAGGGTTTGATCACCATACAGCCTCTTACAGGCGAATTTTCGGCAAGATCTGCGGCTTTTATGACTTGCTGATACCACTCCGGATAATCCTCCTCACGGGTGGGGGAAACAGCGTTCATGGGACCTTTCTTTGCCATTTCTCTATCTCCTTTTCTCGTTTCTTTCGGATAAGAGTGAAATATAAAAGATGCAGGACCGAAACGGGAAGATTAGTAGGCAAGGAGTTTACTTGAATTGCTGCTCAAAGAAGGTGAGTTGAAGGGAACATAAATAGCTGCCATCGTTCTCAATGACAGCCACTTAAGAAATCAATGATGGAACAGCCTTACAGAGGAAAAAGCCATGACCATGCCGTACTCATTGCAGGATTCAACCACAGCATCATCCCGAACCGACCCTCCCGGCTGCACTATGTATTTAACACCGCTCTGCTGAGCTCTGTCGACATTGTCCCTGAACGGAAAGAACGCATCTGAAGCAAGCGACACACCGTCAAGCAGGTTAAGCCACTCCCTCTTTTCGTGGTAGGAAAGACGCTCCGGTTCCTGAGTAAAATTTTGCTGCCAGGCATACTGCTCCGCGGGAGAGAGATGGTCTTCCAAAAACTGGTCTACGGCGTTATCCCTCTCCGGCCGCTTTATCCCCTCTCTGAACTGCAGACCCAGAACACGAGGGTGCTGACGCAGAAACCAGCGGTCGGCCTTGGATGCGGCAAGACGGGTACAGTGGATGCGCGACTGCTGACCTGCCCCAACCCCTATTACCTGCCCTCCCAGAGCAAAGCAGACAGAGTTGGACTGAGTGTACTTCAGAGTGATCTGTGCAAGAATCAGATCCCGTTTGGCTTCCTCGGTAAAGGAACGATTCTCAGTTACCACATGCGAAAAAGTTTCTTCACCCAGTTCAACCACGTTACGCTTCTGCTCAAAACAGATTCCGTAGACATCTCTGGTTTCACTTTCTGAAGGTGTGTAGGAAGAATCGACCTGAAGAATCGCATATCCGCCCTTTTTCTTGGCTTTCAGAATCTCCAGAGCATCCTCATCGTATGCCGGAGCAATCACTCCGTCAGACACTTCCTTTTTAAGAAGAAGAGCGGCACTCCTGTCTACTTTGTCACTGAAGGCAGCCCAGTCCCCGAAAGAGGAGACGCGATCGGCACCACGAGCCCTCGCATAAGCCGCTGCAACGGGCGAAAGTTCGAGATCCTCGACAAAGCAGGCCTTCTTCAGCTCCCTGGTAAGCGGAACTGCAACGGCTGCACCCGCGGGGCTAACATGCTTGAAAGATGCAGCAGCCGGAAGCTTCAGCTGCTGCCGCAGCTCTTTCACCAGCTGCCAGGAATTCAGTGCATCCAGAAGGTTTATATACCCCGGCCTGCCGTTAAGAACGGTGATGGGAAGTTCACCCTCCTGGGCATAAATCCGGGCCGGTGCCTGATGAGGATTGCAGCCATAACGCAACGCCAGCTCTTTCATGGTCATATCTCCTATTTGAAATCCGCAAGTCCGGAAAAATCAAGTGTCGCAAACAGGTCATCAAGTGTTTCAGCCCTGCGGATCTGCACCACTTCCCCATTCTCTCTTCTGAGCAACTCGGCGGAACGGAGTTTTCCGTTATAGTTGAAACCCATGGCATGCCCGTGGGCGCCTGTATCGTGAATCACCAAAATGTCTCCCGGATCGATTTGGGGAAGTTTTCTGTCTATGGCGAACTTGTCATTGTTTTCACAGAGTGAACCTGTCACGTCATACACATGATCGGCCGGCTCATTCTCCTTGCCCAGAACAGTGATGTGATGATATGCACCGTAGAGCCCCGGACGCATGAGATCGGCCATACAGGAGTCAAGACCGACATATTTTTTATAGATGTCCTTCTTATGAAGGACCTTCGAAACCAGAAAACCATAGGGCCCGGTCATCATCCGGCCGCACTCCATGTAGAGCTTCAGTGGATCAAGGTCTTCGGATGCAATGATCCTTTCGTAGGCTTCTTTGATTCCTGCGGAAACCAGATCCAGATCAACAGGCTCCTGCTCCGGACGGTAAGGAACTCCGATACCGCCACCAATATTCACAAACTCGAAATGGATATTGAGTTCCTTTGACAACTCCTTAACCAGATTGAAAAGCATCACCGCGGTTTCAACGAAATACCTGGCGTTGAGTTCATTGGAAGCGACCATGGCATGAAGACCAAACCGCTTCACGCCCTTATCCCTGAGAACTTTGTATCCTTCAAAAAGCTGTTCCCGGGTGAAACCGTACTTCGCTTCCTGAGGATTTCCTATGATGGTGTTCCCCTCACGGACAGCCCCCGGGTTGTACCTGGCACAGACCAGATCGGGAAGACCGGCGTGCTCTTCAAGATAGGGAATATGACTGATGTCATCCAGGTTGATTATAGCTCCCAGTTCACGTGCGACTTTGAATTCCTCTGCAGGAGTATCGTTAGAGGTGAACATGATCTTTTCCCCGACTATGCCGCATTTTCGGGAAAGCTCGAGTTCTGCCATGGAACTGCAGTCCGCCCCGATTCCCTCCTGCCTGAAAATGCTCATGATGTAGGGGTTCGGAGTCGCTTTCACCGCGAAATATTCAGTAAAACCCGGTGCCCAGGAAAATGCTTTTTTAAGTTTGCGGGCATTCTCCCGTATCCCCTTTTCATCATAGAGGTGAAAGGGAGTGGGAAACCGCTCTATAACCTGTTCAATTTCAGCTTTTGTAAAAGGTACTTCTTTTTTGGCCATTAGAACTCCATATCGGTAAAACTTAGAAAAACAATCAAAAGAGTCGTAAAATACGAAATTTGTATCAGCTTGTCACGCAATTGCAGATTTTTTACGCAGAACAGACCGAAAAAGAGGCTCTTATTTCACACAACAAACCATTACGCTGAAGCAACGGGATTATGGCTTAGAATTACCGTACTGTTCCCAAAAAACCACCTCGTCCAACTCTTTTCTTCTCCGGGCACCCTGAGGAAGAGAGGGGTACCCTAGCGGTGTGAAGGCAATAGGTTCTATGTAGGAAGGGAGCTTGAGTACTCTGAGGGCCTCAGGAAGAGAAAACGCCCCGATCCA
Organism: Chitinispirillaceae bacterium; assembly: GCA_046538945.1. Classification (GTDB taxonomy): domain Bacteria; phylum Fibrobacterota; class Chitinivibrionia; order Chitinivibrionales; family Chitinispirillaceae; genus JAEZKC01. The sequence continues at coordinate 16,835 of JBKHHW010000001.1, forward strand.
GCAGGTCCCCAGCCCTTCATCGGCAGCAGCAAGCGTTATGTGATCCATAGCAATCGCCGCATCCACATCTCCATAATCCTTACCATCTTTCCTTTTCCAGGACACGGTCCTGTCGCAGCAAACGGCTATTATTACCGGTGCATTCAAAAACCATTCACGGTCATACACCGCTTTGAGATTCTTTTTGGCTTCTTCTCTACGTAACACAATGAAACACCAAGGCTGATTATTCACCGCGGAGGGAGCATTCCTGGCAGCATCAAGCACTCTTACAATCAGCTCCTGATCCACACTCCGGTCCTGATATCCACGCACCGAATATCTTTTATCCACCAGATCTCTGAAACTCATGCCGATCTCCTAACGTCTTTTATCTAGAATAAAAAAAGAGGAGCAGAAAGGTTTCCCCTACTGCCCCCCGATCTATAAATCCGCAGAAAGGATCAGTACCCTAATTCACCATGGGTCTGCTCTTCTTCCTCTTCTTCTTCACCACCCTTCTCCATCTCCTGCATTTCACGCCTCAGCCTTTCAATTTCCATATCCAGATCCTGGGCCTCCTCATCAAGTTTCTGAGTCCCCTCGACATCCTGACCCATAATCTTCTGAACCGTGGCCAGTGCATACTCCACATCTTCTCTGACCTGATCTATTCCCCTGGAGAAAAAGGATGTCCTGGTAAAATTGCTTTCGTATTCATAATGTTTATCGAACTTTTGCAGATAATCACCATGAAGAGTTTTCAGGCTGTCCAGAACTTTTACCAGATGGGACGTGGAGCCAACGGTAGAGAAGTCTTCCACCCGATCTGACATCTGAGAAAATTCAAGCCTGTGATTATCGTACTGAAGTCTCTTTATGTTGAGAGAATCTAAAGGGGGCATTGAAAGCCCAGCTGAGAGAGCGTACGCATCCTTCAGAATCCCATGCGCCTTTTGGTAATTTTTCTGAAGAATATGTCCATAAGCCTGCACCAGCATACCTTCACACTTCAGAATTTCCTTGTCAGTTGTTTTTTCCAGCTGTTCACCGGTTGCAATACAGTCACTCCACTGACGCGCCTTTATCGCTGTCCAGGCTTTTCCCAGCAGAGCGTCCTCGGCATAGTAACTGTCATCGGGAATCATTCTGAGAGCCACTACAGCTTTAGACAAAGCACTTTCCTCATAAAAGAGATACCCTAGGAACAAATAACTGCGGTAAACGATCTCCTCAGCTTCGGAGGTTTTTGCCTGTGTACTGATCACATTCTCAAGCGCAGTGATTATCTCCTGTACATCGCTGTCCAACAGTGCATGCCCCACAGCAGTAGCATGCTGAGCATGAATATAGTCCGGATGAGAATCCGGTACAACAGAAAAAGCATGAATTGCTTTCCTGTACTCACCGTTCTGAAGGTTGATCTGACCCATCAGATACGCCCCATGAAATCTGAGCGAATCAGGAACACTCGGTTTATTGAGCTCAACGAACTGGTTGGACGCAGAGGCGAAATCTTTGTTGCGGTAATATATACGCATAAGCCCCAGGTCGGCATAAGGTACTACGGAGCTGAGAGGGTGCTGGTCTTTGGTTTTGATATAGTTCACAACGGCCTGATCCCTCATATCCATCTGTTCCTGACAGTCAGCCCTGAAAAGATTAACCCAGTCATTTTTGAAGAAATCAGGGAATTCGACAGCTATACGGCTGAAGACGAAAAAGGCACTCCAGTACTTTTTCTCAGAATAGAGCTTGCGGGCCCTGTTGTACAGTTCGTTGGGACTGAGAGAGGCCAGACGGGCCATTCTACGTGCGTAAACTTCCTCCCTGTGCTTGCCGATATCCGCTTTAACGTAAAAAGTATGACTGGTAGCCTCGCTATTCTCTTCTGTCATAATGTTGTACTGGTAAAAAGCAGAAAGGTCGCGCCCCACATTGAATGAAGGCACATTGATCCCGAGAGCCAACCCCCAGTAATCAAGAACATCCTCATCAAAACCGAACATCAGGTATGATTTGAACATTCTCATAGCCCAGAAACCTACTCTCCAATTAAGATCCCATTCCAGTTTTTTAAGGTAACTCACATTGCTTTCAAAAGTTTTGGCATTGACTATGAAATCCTTGATATCCAGATCCATATAGTTCTCAATCCTGTTTTCCCAGTAATTGGAATTCCAGGACAAACGCAGATTCCGGGCATACTCTGCCTCGTTGCCCCATTTGGGAACCCAGGAATTGCCCATCGAAGGAGCGATAAGATTCTGAGTTGCCAGTCCCAGAATATGCTCGCCAATTACCGGGTGATTCAACAGTCTGTAAGTGGCACCCAAATCAATACCGGTACCCTGGAGAGGATCTCCGAAATTGGACTGATAAGCAAAGTTGAGATTGGCCCCTACCACAAACTGCCGCCAGATATGCCAGGCGTAACCGAAAGATATGAATACATTGGTATTACTGTACCTAATAGCGTTCTCTAAATTTTCGGTCAGTCTTCCGTTTTCATCCGCAATATCGTCATGCACAAATCCGTCGTCACCAAGCAGCATGGAGACACTTGCGGTATGGTGAAGTGACAACGGAACATTTACACCGAAATCCCAAAGGTAAAACTGTCCTTCCAGAACAGGTGCAACAGCTAATCTTGCCGAAATGTAATTCTCCTCGGCTATGAAAGCAGGATTGCTCACTGAAGAGTAAGGGGTGTGAATACTACGCCAACGTTGCGTGAGAAGAAACTCCCCCGGAAGTCCGTCTGCCAAAACAGAATTCCACAAGCTCAAAACACACAAGAGTAGTAACAGCCTTTTGCCGAATAACTCACGCTTTAACATTTTATTTGACCTCTCCTATAAGTATCACTAATCGCATCCAAGGTCCGAACAGAGATTCTGTCCACCGGAGTAACTGACCTGCCAATTTATTGTTGCACTATCTTCCATATGATATATAGATAATACAATCTGATACACGCACATTCTCAAGCACTAAAATCAGTTCCCAACGATTCTCTCCAGATCCCCCCAACAATATATTCACAATAGACCGAAATTGCTCATTTTTGTGAAAAAAGAGCAATTTTCTCCGGGAAATTCTACTGCTCGGAGACTTCAGATACCGGAAATCACATGCTTAATCGATTAAAATACAGGATAAGCACTTATAATAAATAGATATCCGCCATCAAGGAATAAAAGAACATTTTTCAGATTTGCCAAAAATCTGCACCGAAGCACCTAACCGCAATGAAAACAGCGCCTTCCGGTGCTGGATCTTTTCACTGGAACAAACCGAACTTTTATTGATAAGCGGCTATTCCGCGCCTGTTCAGAAGTGTTCCGTCACTGGAGTATAAAGAAAGAAGCGCATTCATATAGGTGACTCTGGCCCTGGCCTCATCAAGATCCGCAGAAATGTAGTCCCTCTGAGCCTGGAGAACTGCATACTCCGTAGATTTCCCCACATTCATCTTCTCCTGCTCCGCCTCCAGTTTCTTCTGCTGAAGATCTCTGGCCACCTGCGCGGCCTCTATCTGTTTCAGAGCTCTTGATGCCTCCAGATGTGCGGATCGGACCTCAAGTTCCATTAACCTGGAAAAATTCTCCAAAGACAGCTCAATCTGCTCCGAGGAAAGCACCGCCCGCCGGTGCCTCTCACGGGAGGCTCCATTAGAAGCCGGCATCTGGAATGTAAGCCCACCGGAAATAGAACCGGACGGCTCATCATACCTGCTCAATGCATCACTGAAAGATTGAGCATAAGAGGAGCCCTCGAGCGTGATGAAGAAATCAAGTTTGGGCAACAATCCATTTTTTGTACGGGTAACCTCAAGCTCCCCCTTCCGGGCAAGAAGCCGGGCCAGACTGAGATCGGGACGGTGTGCCTGCGCTGCTTTCAGGTGAAGCACAACACTATCGGCATGATCCAGTGATACCGCAGTATCCTTTGGAGCAAGCTGAGTTTCCCATAAAAGAGAATCACTCATCAGATAAATCAACTGAAGTGACTTCTGTCTGAATGCTGCGGATGCATCGATAAGTTGTTTTTCACGAGTTGCCACCTCCGCTCTGATGACGGCAAGATCCAAAGAGGCAATCCGACCCACTTTCAGTTTTTCTTCAGATTCATACAACAGTCTCCGGGCCAATTCAAGAGAATGCGTGTAAATCCCCACTTCCCTGCGGCTCAACACCAAGTCCCAGTAAGCACGTTCCGTATCAGCCAAAAGCTTCATAGCGTAAGCCGCAAGCTCCTCCTGACGAATACAAATGTCCACGTTGGCAGTGCGTATGGGAGCCAGATTCGCCGACGGACTCAATCCCCGCATAAGGGGCTGAGCCAGAGTCAAAGACATGGAGTTTTCATACTCCTCTCCAGGCACAGTAAAAGGCCTGAGGCCTCCTCCCGATAACGGGCCAACACTCCCCTCAAGCTGAATACTGGTTCCAGTGGGGAGTTCTTCAGTGACAGCCACTGAAGCATTCTGGACATTCCTTACAGAGTCCCCTCTTTGCTGACTGCTCCCGAAGGACATCCGTATCTGTGGTTCATATCGGTACAGATTCTCTCTGTAGATTGTGGAAGCCACCTCGGTATCGATCCGCTCGATGCGGAAAAGCGGATTGTTCTGTGCAGCTTTCAACAATACATCGCGAAGAGAAAGATGAAGAGAATCAGTCGATGCCGTAGCGAAGAGCGGCGCGGCCCCAAGCAGTGTCGAAAACGCTACAACCATACCAATGAATCTCATTTTCATACTCATGCTCTCTTTCCCTCTAACTTCATTTTTTTCTCTTTTCTCTGCTCAACAATGGAATAGATGACGGGAATAAATACCAGGGTGATCATAGTGGAAACTGAAAGGCCGCCTATCACTACACGAGCCATGGGGGCCTGAGTTTCCCCGCCTTCACCCATTCCGATCGCCAGGGGAAGAAGCCCAAGAGAAGTGGTGAGTGTGGTCATGAGAATCGGGCGCAGACGACGTTCTCCCGCGGTCTCCAATGCCTTGAAGAGCCCCATACCCTCTTCACGCCGGAAACGATTCACCGTATCCACAAGAACAATAGCATTGTTGACCACTATACCCGCAAGAATGATACAACCGATATAAGCCTGAACCGTAAACGGTGTACCGGTCAGCAGCATTATTGCCACCACCCCGACCAAAGCAACCGGGATTGAAAACAACACTATAAAAGGATCCTTGAATGATTCGAACTGCCCTGCCATGACCAGAAAAACAAGCAGAATCGCCATCGCGATTCCAAACATCATTTCTCTTTGGGACTTCTGCTGCTCTTCCCAGTCACCCCGGATCAAAACAGCAAATTCCTGAGGCACGGAAATATCCTTTAGCGCCTCTCTTATTCTCTCCACTATGGTTTTCAGATCCACTCCGTCGTAATCTACATTGATGCTCACCACCCGCTCCCGGTCCCGCCGCTGCACCTCAGTAGGTCCGGTAGCCGGCTCCACGTCTGCAACGGACTGAAGGGAAACAGCAGTTCCCGTCTTATTCAAAACAGACAACCGGTAAAGCTGATCGATCTTCTTTCGATCCTCCTGCGCCAACCGCACGATCACGGAATATTCCTTTCCACTGACCCGTACCTGAGTGGCGCGGGTGCCCCCCATTGCAGTGCGGACAGTGCTGCCGATCTGATTTGCCGTCAATCCCAGATCCGCCGCCTTCCCGCGATCGATCTTGACTCTGTATTCAGGCATTCCCTCTTCGCGGCTGATATCCGCTTCAGTGACGCCCTCGACCTGCAAAATGGCATCTGACAACTGCTGAGCAAGCAATCGCCCAGTCTTGAGATCGTGTCCCCTGATCTCCACATCTAAAGACTGATCCTGACTGGTTCCTATTCTGAAAATGAAAAGTCCTCTCCCCTCCCTTACACGAATGGAAGCGCCCGGAATTCCCATCAGCTTAGGTCTCAGCTGCTGAGCGACTTTGGCTGACGAACGGGACCTCTGATTTTTGGGGACAAGCGCAACTCGCATATTTGCAGTATGATTACTCGACCACCACCCCCCTCCTCCCACCATTGCAACTATGTATTCGCACTCCGGAACTTCTTTCTTTATGATTCCTTCAACTGTCTTTACAACTTCATCCAGGCGTTCAAGTTTCGTTCCCACCTCCATTTCCACATTGACCCTCACCTCGCTTTCATCGGCTGATGGCATAAACTCCACTCCTACCAGTGGAAGTGCCAGCAGTGCAAGGATAAACAAAGCCGCTACGGACATGATTACCGTGGGGCGGTGCCGGAGTGCCCAATGAATGAGACGGCCGTACTGATGCTCGACTGCAATGTAGAAACTCTCCGAGCGGCGGAAAACCGACGAGAACAATCCGCTTTTTGATTGAGACAGATTACGTGTATAGAGGAATTTGGAAGAAAGCATGGGCACGAGTGTAAGAGCCACTAAAAGCGAACATGCCAGAGAAAAAGCGACCACATAGGCCAGAGAACGAAACATTATACCCGACATTCCCTGAATGAATACAACCGGAAAGAAAACCACCAGAGTGGTGAGTGTACTGGCAGTAACGGCGGACCATACCTCGCCTGCGCCCTTGACTGCGCTTGCTTCGGCTTCTTCGCCGTTTTCCCGTTTATGATAAATGTTGTCAAGAACCACAATTGCATTGTCCAGCAGCATGCCTATTCCAAGGGCGAGACCGCCGAAGGTCATCAGGTTGAGAGTAAGCCCGCTGAAATAAACAAGTGCAAAGGTGGCAATTATAGAAATAGGAATAGCGACGCTGATGATCAGGGTTGTGGAAATGTTACGCAGAAAAAGCAGCAGCACAAGAAGTGCAATTGCACCACCGATCAACAAAGCATTCGCAACAGCTCCGATTGATCTCTCGATGTATTTGGATGTATCTATAAGCGGGATGATGTCAAACCCGGAGATATCCCTGTTTATCCGACTCAACTCACGGTGCACCCCATTGGCAACCGCAACCGTATTGGTTCCGGACTGTTTGCTTACTGAAAGCTGAATACCCGGAGTACCGTTTATTCTTACAATATTCGTAACCTCTTCATATCCGTCCGTAACTTCCGCAATATCTGAAATCCTTACCGCTGCACCGTTTCTCACTGCTACAATCGTATTGCGTACGTCATCTACTCCTTCAAACTCCGCAAGAGTTCTCACCATTATTTCACGGTTACCCTGATCGACGGACCCGGCCGGAATGTTTCTGTTCTCCTGATTCAGAGCGCTCACCACCATGTCGGTGGAAATGCCGAACGCCTCCATACTGGAAGAACGGAGCGAGACCTGAATTTCCCTGCCGGTTCCACCGCGAATATCAACCGAGGCAACTCCCTCAACCCGCTCAAGACGGTACAGGACCTGATCCTCCACGATCTGCCTTATCTCCGTCAATTCCTTATCTGATGTAACACCCAGAATCATGACGGGAAAGGCATTCAGATCGAATTTACGTATGAAAGGCCGTTCGATGTCTTCGGGGAGGCTGTTGAGGGATCTGTCGATCCTGTCCCGTATGTCATTCACCGCTACATCGAGATCCGTTCCCCAGACAAAAGAGACCCGCACAGTACTCCTTCCCTCACTTGAGGTGGAAGTGATCTCCTCTATCCCCTGCAGCCCGGCAATCGCCGCCTCTATGGGACGAGAAACAAGTTCCTCCATCTCCTGAGGGCCGGTATTACCATAGGAGGTTACCACAGTTATGGTGGGATAGGTAATCTCCGGCATAAGATCAATCGGAAGCCGCATCAGCGAGAATGCTCCGATTACCAGGACAACCAGATATATCACGGTTATGAGAACCGGACGACGTACGGAAAGCTTTACAAAAGAAGCGCTCATCCGGCACTCCCCTGCTTTGTTTGACCCTTGCCTTTTTTACCAGCAGGCGATCTTCCGACAATCACTTTCCCACCGTCACGGAGCAGATGCTGCCCCAGCGTTACCACCGGACCACTGATCGTCTCAGGTGAGGTGATCTGTGCAAATGTTCCATCATCAATGCCTACAGAAACCGGAATCTGACTTACCTTTGCCGAATCCCCTACTGTGAAAACGAAGAACTTTCCCTCCCTGTCCACAACCGCCGAAGATGGTACCACCACAGCGGAATCCTCTCTCTCCAATACTATTTCCAATTTAGCAAACATACCCGGTTTGAGAAGAAGGGAATCGTTTTTCAAAGCCACTTCAACGGCCGCGGTCCTGGAACCCTCTTGAAAGAACGGTGCCACCCGATGTACCCGCCCCTCGAAAGATTTTCCGGGCAGTGCCTTAACCGTAACAGTCGCTTTCTTTCCAGGTGAAAGGCGCTGATATTCCCGTTCAGTAACAGCCAATTCCACATATACGGTATCAATACCCACAACGGTTACGACCGGTCCCCCAACAGACAGCTGCGCCCCGCCGTCTACATGACGCACTGCGATGAAACCCGGTTTTGAAGCTCTTATATAGGTATAACCAAGCCGGGTCTTCGCCTGAGCCACCAGAGCCTCCCGTTGGTCCAGCTGAGCTTTGGCAAGCTCGAGTCGTGATTTCTGGGTCTGAAGCTGAGTCTGAAACGATTCGAATTCCACCTGCGAAGAGATTCCTTTTTCCAAAAGCCCCCTGACCCGCTCAAGCTCCCGCTCAGTAAAGGATACCTGAGCCTGTGCTTCGGCTACGGAAGCACTGCTAACCCGGACCTGAGCCTGTGCTTCCTGCAGCGCATGACGGTACTCTGTATCATCGATTCTGCCGATAATTTCCTTACCCCTCACATCATCACCGATCCTTTTATTGAGACTGATGAGCCGTCCCCCTACTTTTGCCGAAACTACATACTTGTAAGATGCATTCACAGTACCTGCAAATTCCCGAACATCGGAAATGGATCGTACAGAAGGCTGAGCCACTTCAACTGCAACCGGTCCCTGTGTTCGACGAGGACCGAATGATGATGCTCCGCCCTTGTCTTTTTGCAAAGACCTCACAACCAGAAGTGATACTGCAGCTATAAAAACCAGCACGAAAAACGAAACTGCAACTCTCTTTGCTTTCATCTCTCCCCATTTCCGACACATGCGGACAAATCGGTTCTGAATACAGTTATGGAATTATTAGACTTCTCTGAAATATCGTCCGTTACAGAAATATACCTGCACACAACTTTTTTTTGCTATACAAACCATATCAATAATAGAGTAAAGCATAATGCGGCTGTTCTGTATCCCACCCTCATTCTCTTCTCAACACACTTCCCGCAAGCTGTCCGCACGCCCCCATGATGTCCTGCCCCCTGCTTCGACGGACCGTAGCGGCAAGACCACGTCTGTGAAGCTCTTCTGCGAAAGAATCAACTGTACAGTCATCAGGCGACTTGAAGTTCCCTCTCCCAGTCTGATTCAATGGGATCAGATTCACTTTGCAGGGAAAGCCTCCCAGAAGCCTCTGAAGCGCGTTTGCCGCTTCTTTTGTATTGGTTACCCCGTCAATTACAACATATTCAAATGTCACCCTGCGACCTGTTTTGTAAAAGTAACGCCTGGCAACAGACACAAGCTGTTCTATAGGATACCTGTCATTTATGGGCATGTATTTACTTCTCAGTTCATTGTTCCAGGCATTGAGAGAAATGGCCAGACCGATGGTGAGATTTTCATTCATAAGGCGATCGATTGAAGGAACAACACCGGCAGTGGATACGTTTATCCTGCGGGCTCCGATGTTGAATCCGTCCTCATCCATCATGATGGCCAAAGAAGATCTGAAATTCTCAAAATTGCTCAACGCCTCACCCATGCCCATGAACACGATGTTGGTAACCACCCTGTCACCTTTAAAGAAAAGATAATCGTTTATCCCCACAAGCTGCCCGACAATCTCCTCCTGTGTCAGATTGCGGATAAAACCCAGTTTCCCTGTTTCACAGAAACTGCATCCCAGGCCACATCCCAACTGACTCGAAATACAGGCAGTTCTCCTTTTATCATCAATCAAAAGTACACTTTCCACGACATCGTCACTACCCGGAAGCACAAATCCGAACTTTACCGCATCTCCGAACTTTGATTCCAGAACATATCGGGCCTCCAACTTACCGATTTCACAGCGCTCATCCAGCTTTGTACGAATCGGCTTTGACATGTTGGTCATTTCATCAAAACTGTCAATTCGCTTCTGATAAAGCCATTTTATGATCTGACGGGCTCTGAAGCTCTTCTCGCCCATACCGAGAACAAATTCGGTCATATTTTCAAGTGACAGATTCTTCAGGCGGGTTTTGGACTGCGGATCTGACTGAGACATCACTACTTCCTATTCTTCAACATTCCGTACTGCGACAAGGATAAAAGCGTGCCCTCTTGAACGAAAAAAGGCCTGAAGAACCGAAGCCCTTCAAGCCAATATTTAATGCGGTCGGCCGGACTCGAACCGGCACAGGCATACGCCCACTACCCCCTCAAAGTAGCGTGTCTACCAATTCCACCACGACCGCTGAAAATTCTCTACTCTGCAGTTTTCTGCTCAGGTTCTGCAGCTTTCTGCTCAGGTTCTGTGTTCTGATCAGACTCGGCACTCTCCTGCTGAGCAGGTTCCTCCGAAGCCTCTTCACCGCCAAGACCGGGAAGAACTTCAGTACCGTCACTCTCTTTCATTTCCATCCCAGGCTCAACGAGAGGAGTCGGAGCTTCATCACGGACTTTTTCCGCCCTTTTCTGCATCCCGGACTGCTCAAGAGCAACATTGCTGCTATTGGAAGCCACAAATGTCATGACTATACAAAGAATCAGAAAAAGCGATCCGAAAACGGCAGTTCCCTTTGTAAGGATATTCGCAGTATCCTGGGTTCCCAGGAAGTTGCTTGCCCCACTCAGACCGCCGATTGCCCCGGAGATCCCTCCGCCCTTATCCGACTGGATCAGGATAATGAGACACAAGAAAATACATACCAGAATGAACATAACCAAGAGAATTCCAAATAACATACCACCACCATTGAAAAAGTTATTTAGGTTGCACAATACCGGCGAAATCAGCAGGCTTCAGTGCGGCTCCACCGATAAGCCCACCATCCACATCACTTTCCGCCAGAAGATCTTTCGCATTTCCTGGCTTCATGCTACCGCCGTACTGTATACGCATTGTGTCAGCAGTTTCTTTTCCAAAAAGTTCGGAAAGTAGTTTTCTGATGAACACATGCACCTCATTTGCCTGCTGAGGTGTAGCGGTCTCACCGGTTCCGATAGCCCAGACCGGTTCGTAGGCAATGGTGCACTTGGCAGCTTCTTCAGCAGAAATTCCCTCAAAGGCACCGCGAACCTGCTTTTCGATGACCGCATTCATTTTACCGCTCTTCCGCTCTTCAAGAGTTTCTCCCACACAAACGATAGGAAGAAGACCCGAAACGAGAACAGCCTTTGTTTTCTTATTAACAGTCTCATCAGTTTCACCGAAATAGGAACGCTGTTCGGAATGACCGATGATCACATAGGTCACGCCCACGCTTTTGAGCATATCGCAGCTTACTTTTCCGGTAAAAGCCCCTTTTTGCTCCCAGTGCACATCCTGAGCACCAAGTTTCACATTTGAACCCTTCAGTTCCTCCGCAACAGCCAGAAGATTGGTATAGGGCGGGCATACTGCAACATCCACATCCGTAACTGAACCAACAACCTCAACTACGCCTTTGGCTAAAGCACGTGCTTCATCAAGGGTAGTGTTCATCTTCCAGTTACCGGCAATAAAGTTTTTTCTTGACATGATCGTTTATCCTCAAGTTTTCAGATTATTGCAGGAGCATAAAATACTACTCGGCTCACTGCAGGTCAAAAGATTTCGTCAATCAAGCGAGGGGGAAGGCCCTTACTTGTCGTTTAGCGCTTTCACTCCCGGCAGTTCCTTGCCCTCGACCAGCTCAAGCGATGCCCCTCCGCCGGTGGAAATGTGAGACATTTTGTCCGCAACCCCGGCCTTTTTGACCGCGGAAACAGAATCACCTCCACCGATTACAGTGACAGCACCTTCAAGCTCCGCAAGTGATGAAGCGATAGCCTGAGTTCCTTCGGCGAATTTGGGAAATTCAAAAACACCCATAGGACCGTTCCAGAAAACAGTCTTGGCACCCTTGATGGCGTTTTTGAATTTGTCTCTGGTCAAAGGACCGATATCCATACCCATCCAACCGTCCTCGATCGCTCCCCGGGCCACGACCTTCGATTCCACATCAGCCCCGAATTCCTTTGTCACCACATGATCGATCGGCAGATATATATACACCTGTGTTTCGTAGGCTTTCTGAAGAATCTTGCGGGCAGTATCGATCATATCCTCTTCCACGAGAGAATCACCGATCGACAGCCCTTTGGCCTTGAGAAACGTATAGGCCATGCCGCCGCCGATAATCATATAGTTCACTTTTGAAAGCAGACTTTCCAAAACTGCAATCTTGGATGAAACTTTTGCGCCACCGATAATAGCCACAAAAGGTTTTTCTGGATTATCAACAACTTTATCCTGGAGAAATTCCAGTTCCTTTTCCATAAGGAAGCCGGCAACGGAGGGAAGAAAATGCGCCACTGCTTCCGTTGAAGCATGAGCCCGGTGAGCCGTACCGAAGGCGTCATTCACATACACATCACCGTATGATGCCAGCACCTTGCCCATTTTTTCACGATCCTGTGCATCCTTGGCCTTTTCTTCCTTGTGAAAACGGGTATTCTCAAGCATGAGAACGGCACCGTTATCCAGCTTTGAAACCATATCCCTGGTTTCATCACTCAGGCAGTCCGGAGCAACGGCAACATCCCTGCCGATAAGCTTTGAAAGATGAGCAGCCAGGGGAGCCATTTTGTGCTTACCCTCCAGATACTTCTGTTCATCAAAAGGCTTGCCCTCTTTTTCCGCCTTCTCCCTGGCCTTGGGTGTTTCCTTCCTGGGGTCACCCAGATGAGACATGAGTACGAGGCTCTTTACACCCTGCTCCATCACGTATTTGATAGTAGGAAGCGCGGCCTGGATTCGGTTATCATCCTGAATGACTCCCTCATTCATGGGAACATTGAAATCCACGCGCATGATGACCCGTTTACCTTTAAGGTCGATATCTTTGACAGTTTTTTTCGTTATAGCCATTTGTCATTACCCCTTCGATTTTCAGGTGGAAAAAAGGGTTCTTTATATTCATTGAATCATAAAGAACCCTCAGGGATTAACCCGGAATTGACCACTGCACTTATTTCACTGTATCCATATGGCAGATGAGGTCACAGACCTTGTTTGAGTAACCCATTTCGTTGTCGTACCAGGAGACGACCTTTACGAAAGTGTCACTCAGAGCAATACCGGCGTCAGCATCGAAAATCGATGTGCGGGCATCACCTACGAAGTCATTGGAAACAACTGCCTCTTCTGTGTAACCCAGAATCCCCTTCAGTTCACCTTCAGAAGCTTCCTTCATCTTGGCCTTGATCTCTTCATACTTGGCAGGCTTTGACAGACGGGCGGTAAGATCCACAACTGAAACGTCGGGTGTAGGAATACGGAAAGCCATACCGGTAAGCTTACCATTGAGCTCAGGAATGACCTTGCCCACCGCCTTGGCGGCACCCGTGGAAGAAGGAATGATGTTCTGACCTGCTCCGCGACCACCGCGCCAGTCCTTCATGGAAGGACCGTCAACAGTCTTCTGAGTAGCGGTCATGGCATGAACCGTGGTCATAAGACCTTCCTCGATACCCCAGTTGTCATTGAGAACCTTAGCGACAGGAGCAAGACAGTTTGTGGTGCAGGATGCGTTGGAGACGATTTCCATTTCCTTGGTGTAGTTCTTGTGGTTTACACCCATAACGAACATCGGAGTGTCGTCCTTAGAAGGAGCAGACAATACGACGCGCTTGGCTCCGGCCTTGATATGAGCAGAAGCCTTTTCCTTGGTCAGAAAAAGACCCGTCGATTCAACAACATACTCCACTCCAATTTCACCCCACTTGAGATTTGCAGGATCTCTTTCAGCTGTGACGCGGATTTCCTTACCGTTCACCACAAGCTTTCCATCCTTGACTTCAACAGTTCCGTTGAATCTGCCGTGAGTCGAATCGTACTTCAACATGTAAGCCATGTAGTCAACATCTATAAGATCGTTGATTCCTACAACTTCAATGTTGGAATTGTCCATTGATGCACGAAAAACAAGTCTGCCGATTCTGCCGAAACCGTTGATTCCAACTTTAATGGCCATGCGTTACCTCCAATATTGTAAGTTAAAATTGAGGATGTTTAGATTACAGGAAAAAAGCTATTTTGAAGAACAATCCTGCCAGCACAGCACAGGCGGATAATATAGTTTGGGTCTGGACGCGAGTCAACCCAAAACCATTTTGGATAAGCCGTATCACATTACTCCTGAAGAGGTACATATGAATGATTCAATTCCCAAAGCGCCGTTTCTGAAATACACGGATATCGCCCGACCGGGTCCCTTCTTCATTGCCGGTCCCTGCGTCATCGAGTCCGAAGACTTATGCTGCAGGGTGGCGGAGGAACTGGTGAAACTAGCCGAATCCAACAACGTTGATATCATTTTCAAATCATCATTCTACAAAGCCAACCGCACATCCCTAAATTCCTACCGCGGACCAGGCAAACAGGAAGGTTTGAAAATTCTCGACAACATAAGGCAACAGTTCGACATTCCGGTTCTCACCGATATTCATGAATCCCAGGATGCTCAGGAGATTGCCCAGGCAGTCGACATTCTTCAGATCCCGGCATTTCTCTGCAGACAGACAGACCTGCTTGAAAGTGCAAAAGCAACGGGCAAATGGATCAATATCAAAAAAGGACAGTTCATGGCCCCCGAAGACATGAAATACTCGCTGCAGAAGGCCGGGGGCAAGTGCTGGCTTACTGAACGAGGCACGTTCTTCGGCTACAACCGTCTGGTGGTGGATTTTATTTCAATCCCGACCATGAAAAAATACGGACGAGCGGTTGTTTTCGATGCCACTCACAGCGTACAGCAACCGGGAGGTGGAAACGGCTGTTCTTCCGGAAACAGAGAAATGGCACTTCCGCTGGCCCGGGCAGCCCTGGCCTCCGGAGCAGACGCGCTGTTCATGGAGATCCACCCAGATCCAGATAAGGCTTTTTGTGATGGTCCAAACAGTTTGAGCGTTCAGGACTTTACCCAAGCTCTACCAAAACTGATTGATATTTACAATGTGGTAAACGGATAATTCCGATTTAGGAAGAACCAGAGCCCAGATTCACTTTGTTCTTCCAACCGGAAGAAATATGAGCTTTTCCGTTCGAATCGACAACTATACACTCCAGATCCGGCCTATCCTGGACAAACTGCAGGATTTCGCGGGCACTGCGGCAGAAAAGTCCCGTACTGTAGATATCGGCAATTACCGGGTCCGTCGCCCAGATAGTGAGACTCCGGTTTTCTCCGCAGCTGTAACCGGTGCGGGTGTCAAAAAGATGATGATACCTTCTGCCATCCACTACTCTGAACCGTTCGTAATCACCACTGGTCACAAGCGCACCCTTATCAAGAGGAAGCGTCGCGAGCATCTCCGAACGGTTTCTGGGATGTTGAACCCCGATCACCCAACTTGAGTTATCAGCACGAGCTCCGGAGGAAACAATGTCACCTCCGGCTACGATAAGATAATCGTTTATGCCGTATGACCTGACCAGCTCCTCCAACTGACGGAGCACATATCCCTTGGCGATTCCCCCCACATCGATTCTGATTTCAGGAGATTCGATTGTCACCTCATCTGCGGCATCGTTCAGTTCTACTTTCCGATAATCGACTTTGGACAAAGCATCTTTCACCTGAGCCGGCTCCGGAAGAGGAGCATCCCCATTGGCCTGCTCATCAAAACCCCAAAGCTCTTTCAAAGGAAGTACGGTAATATCGAAGGCACCGTCCAGAGTATCGCCGTAGGCAAGTCCCAGCCGAAGCATTTCACCCAGATCGTCTGAAACCGGCATGCTCTTCTTCGATCGCTCGTTCAAGAGCCTCACTTCAGAACCAGCCCGACTTACCGAAAAACGTTTTTCACTCTGGGCCAGAAAAGAATCCACCTTTTTCCAAACCGTGTCGACATCAAAACTTTCCGGAACCGAAAGTGTTATTTCAGAAACCGTATCCATCCGGAAAAAGAGACGTTTACGATGCACTTTGCCATTGGACGAACAGGTCATCAGCACCAGCAAAAAAATCGGAACAGCAGCATACACTATCTTTTTTATCACATTCATTCCCGGTGACTAAAATCAAAACAAACGATCATACTGTTTCAGAATTCCGTGCTTTGTGCCAGTTCACCACAGCCGAAAACGGCAAAGATCCTCCGAAGATGTCAAGGGCACTGCCGACCGTGGCATCCACACGCCCCTTACCAAGCTGATCCACCATCTCAAGATCTGCAACGTTGCGTATACCCCCGGCATAAGTCACCGGCTGAAAGCAACAATGGCCCAAAAGCGACACGAGTTCTGAATCGATGCCCTTTTTAAGTCCCTCCACGTCCGCGGCATGAATCAGGTACTCATCACAGTACTCATTCAGTTTCGCAAACAACTCTTCGGAAACTTCCTCTTCAGTGAACTTCTGCCACCGGTCGGTAACCACCAGATACCGATCCCCGGCCCTGCGGCAGCTCAGATCAAGCACCAGTCTCTTCTTACCGACAGCCCTGATCAACTCCTCCAGACGCTCCCATTTGATACGCCCGTCACTGAATACGTACGAGGTAACAATAACGTGTGACGCTCCGGCATCCAGAAACATTTTTGCGTTCTGGGGTTTTATACCGCCACCTGCCTGAAGTCCCCCGGGAAAGGCGGAGAGCGCTTCCAAAGCCGCCTTCTGATTCCCCGGTCCAAGCATGATCACATGACCGCCCCGGAGGTCGTTATCTCTGTACAAAGCTGCAAAATGAGACGGCGACTGGTCTGTTTCAAAGTTGGTGATCAGTCTTTTCCTATTCCCTTCGAATAAGGTTCCCCCCACTATCTGCTTGACTCTTCCATCATGAAGATCAATACATGGTCTAAAACGCATAATTATATTTTTAACCCTTTGAATGTTTTTGGATACTAAAGTGTTCTAAAATACGCTCCGCTGATCAGTTCTGCATAGAACAGGTTTGACGGACATATATTCAGAAACCATATTAGAAATTATTACCTACACATTTCTGAAAGGGGTGCATATGAATTTGAAATCTTTTCTGACAGTCTGCGGCCTTGTTGCCTTTATAGGATGCGGAAGCAGCGGTCCTAGAGAAGTCGTGGAAGAAAAATATCCCAGCGGAGCCAAAAAGGTAGTCGTAGTCTACGATGGAAAAGACACCCTCCGGGCCACCTTCTTTTTCGAAGATGGAAAAATCCAGTCAGACCGCTTCTACAAAGAGAGCAAACTCGACAGCGTAATGGTCATAAACAACAAAGATGGCCAAACGATCCAGGAATGCCACTACAAGGAAGGCAAAAAGCATGGTACCGAAAAGGAATTCTATGATGACGGTACCCTGAAAAGTGAAACTACCTACGAAAACGACGCTCCTGTAGGAAAGTCGGTGTCCTATTATGAAGACGGTCAGATCATGCAGGAAACCAGTTATGCAAATGGAAAGAAAGACGGCAAGGAAACTGTTTACTATCCTAACGGGAAGATTAAACATGTACGCCATTACAAGGCCGGCAATATGGAAGGACTTGAACAGGAATTTTTCGAAACCGGCAAAGTCAAAGTCGAAAAGAACTGGAAAGACAATCACCTTGACGGTACATTTGTAACCTACCATCCGAATGGAAAAAAGGAAGAGACAGGCACTTACAAAGAGGGCGCCTACGATGGTACCAGAACCATGTACAATAAATTCGGCGGCAAGGTGTCAGAAGCATACTATGAAAACGGAGAACGTACCGGCGGACAGGTATTCTAAAAAATTCTCGAACCGGTTCTCGTCCTGAGAGCCGGTTTCTTCTAATCCACCCACCTGATTCCAGCAATCAGCTTTTCCAAAATCTGCTCCTGCATAACCCAGTTATCGTACTGGCCTCGGCCAACCCCATTGCAGAGGATCGCAAAAGCATACGTTTCATCCTCCAGAAGAACATAACCGGCCAACGTGGAAACTCTGATTGAATTCAATGTACCAGTTTTAGCTCTTACAATTCCCTTCAGACGCGATCTCTGAAACCTGTCTTCAAGAGTCCCATCAACTCCCGAAACAGAAAGAGAAGCCAGGTAATCAGGAAAATATCTCTTCTGACGCGATACATAAGAGAGCAGTTCTACTATCTGGGAAGCGCTGAGGCGATTGGTGGTTTTACCCATCCCGGACCCATTCGAAATCAAAGGTTTACCGGGTAAATCCAGCTCTGCCCACCACCTTGAAACAACTGCAGCTCCATTGAGCCAGGTTCCCGGAGAACCGTCCCGGACCGCTCCCATAGTCTTAAACAACATTTCCGACACAAAGTTATTTGAATGCCTGAACATATGTCCCACATAATCTGAAAGGGGCTGGCCTTTGAAGGTATAAAAAGGATCTTGCGATTCCAACCCGGAAGGCACTCTTTTGCGAACAGTTTTTCCTGTTATCTGTATACCGTTTTCCCTGAACAGCGACCTGACAGCTCCGCCAAAAACCTCCCAGGTCTGCCATACTTTTCTGAAAGTATACCTGGAGGGTTCATTCAATGCCATGGCCCCACGGACATCTATCTGAGTAACTCCCGCACTCTGAGACGTTCTTATATCGAGACTGCCACGGGTTCCGGAGGGCACAGTCACAGCAGAGGAGTTTATTTTCAGACCCTCAATGCGGGGAAACACATCCACGTGCACAGGTGATCCCACGTGCTGTCCTGAACGGTGATGAATAGCAATACTGCTGAAATTGGCTGATAGCGCACCTATGATAGACTGATAAGCCCTGCTTCCATCATTATTGGAAAATCCGGGTCCTACCCTGACAGAATCGAAAAAGAAATCATCAAGAACAAGATCCCCGTCTATGACATTTATTCCCCTGTGCTTCAGGTGCTGCACAAATAGCCACATCTTTTCGGCACTGAACCCCGGATCTCCCCGTCCCTGTATATACAGATTTCCATGGACAACACCCGAATCACAATTGTAGGTTCCATCAATATACACCGGCGTTTCAAATGTGTAATCCGAACCAAGAGTTTCAAATGCTGCAGCACCAGTTACAAGCTTTGAAACCGAGGCCGGAATCATCATGCTGTCAGCATTGATCGAAACGACATTCGAATCAGTATCGAGATCCTTTATCACTACTGCGATTCCTCCGCCGGTGTAACTGCGTGCATGGAGCAGTTTCTCGACTTTTCCCTGCATGGAACCGAAAACCAGTCGGATTAAAACCAGCGGAATAAATAAAGCAAACACCCTTTTTCGCACACTCACTTTTTTTCCTTTCGATACTGCTAATTTTGCTTTCTTCACGACTTCCAAAATTCTATTTTAATTACTGTAAAATAATAAATACAACATTCAGATTACCCTTACCCTCACAGGGGAGATTTTTAATGCCGAAATATGCAATTGCTTTTATCACACCAGCAAAAAAGATGCAGCTTCGCCACAAAATGATCGAAGGTGAAAACAAGGACAGCGCCCTCAGACGCTTTTTCAACGAAGAAGCTAACGAGTACTACTCCAACGACGAACAGGGGTATTACTATTTCAAAGAAGACTTCTATGATGAGACGGCTGGCTCAGGCAGTATTATCGAACTGTAGCAGAAAAGAAACGCCTGCCAACCGGGCAGGCAACGCAGTTTCCAAACACGTATCTATTTGGAGTCGGGTTCTGTTTTCGATCCGATCCCCTGGACTTCAGAAATGAACTCACTGATATCCTTGAATTTTCTATATACAGACGCGAACCTGATGTAAGCCACTTCATCCAGCCCGTACAGTTCCGTCATGACCAATTTCCCGATTTCCGAACTGGGCACCTCGTTTCTGCCCAGCTTGTCAATCTGATTTTCTATTTTTTCAACTATACTGTCGATTTTCTTCACACTCACAGGCCTCTTTTTGCAGGCGGCGGAAATACCCTGAAGGAGCTTCTGACGGTCGTAGGGCTCGCGGCGCTGATCATTTTTTATGATCGTCATGGAGACACTCTCTATGTATTCATATGTGGTGAAGCGACGACCGCAATCCAGACACTCCCGTCTGCGCCTGACCGCCCTCCCCTCTTTGCTTGTCCGGGAGTCGACAACTTTATCTTCCTCATGGCTACAATATGGACAGCGCATTTGTATTCTCCTGCCGATGTGATGTTTTCGGAATTGAAAAAAGGCAATCAGAGTGCAGTGCTGATTGCCGCAAACCGAAAACAGATGATTGCATATAATAAAAATAAACGTCCCGGTTCTGCCCGGGCAAGAAAAGCATTCAGAAACTGGTGGTCAGAGACACTTCAGCCCCGGAGAGATCAGGCGCTATTGACTGCTGAAACTCGAGAGACTTGAGGACCGATTCTCTTTGGGAAATCTTCAAATCGACGATCGAGACGATGCGGTTGAGAATCATTCCGCCTATGAAAAAAGAGGAAACTACCTGGAATTGACGGGACTGCTCGCGAAGTTTGTTGAACTCCTCTTTCTGGCTCTCATCCCCCCATCGCCACCACTCCTTAGGATTCAAATACTTCTCCGCTTCGCTGCGCTCGAGACTAACAGCCTGGTTGTAATCCCCGGCCTCCATGAAATTGCCCACATGCCTCCAGTACGCTTCATTATCCTGCGGATCCTCTATGCCGCCTACAGTAGAAGCATACGTACAAGCTTCCCCTTCCCGCTGCCTGGAATAGGAATGAAACAGTACCGCTCCGAAAAGTGCGGCCACATCAAATGCCAGATATTTGAACGCAGAAGACGAATTATCAAGATAGTGATGTCCCAATCCGGGAACAGCTGCGGAAGCCGCCATAGCCATCGTCACAGACTTGTTGCTCTGAGGTACACTATCGAAAATATTCACCTCTTTGGTGATCACCTCTTCCTCTACCGTCACCTGCGAAAACACATCTACAGCAGCAACAGCAAGGACAGCCATGCAGAAAAGCAGTTCTTTTTTCAAAATTTAACCCTCAAAGCTACACCGGGGACCGTTTCTGAACCGGTAAAAACATACTGCTGCTCCAGATTTAACCTGTTCCACACGGTTTTCTGCCCAAGAAGATAGGAATTGTAGGCCTTTGCAGTGAAACCGGCATCTACAGCGCTGACTATGTGATTGAGAATCAAGCCGAAAAGGCTGTATTTGGCAGCATCGTAATGGGAATTGGATTCGGATATCATGGAATTATACTTAGACTGATAACTCGAATACCCGGTCAGGCCCTCTTCTCTGATCCTTCTGCCGGCTTCGTCAATGATGCGACTTACAAAGTAGAACGAAGCGGCTGTATCCTCATCACTGCGCATATACCGCCCGTAAGCACCATCGATTGTGTCGGCCATGCCGTGATTCACGATTTCATCCAGCTTCGGTTCACAGTCTACCCACCCCGGAGTGAGAAAGCTGCTCTGAATCATTTCATAATAACTGTTTTGTTTATGCTCTGCAGCAGCATAAAAAAAGGAATCAACCTGAAATGTTTCTGAAAACAGAGTATCCGCATATTCGGCTTTTCCCCGGTTCGCAAACTCCTCTGAGAGGACTTCTTTGTACCGATCGAGAGAATCAACACTGAAGTGTTTATCAGCGATATCACGGGCATCCCGTCTCACACGTGCCCCTTTTACATTGTAGGCTACAGCTACCCCGATAATCGCCGCTTCAGCCGCAATAAAAGCACCCGCCTTCAAGTAGTTTTTCGAATACGCCTGACCGAGACCCGGCACCAGAAAAGACATCAACATTGCCAGCCTCGGGGAACGGTATTCTTCCAGATTGTGAGCGAAATTTATAGACTGAACTTCCTCAATGACCGGTTCTGATGAAGCTGTATCGGCATTTCCGAGTTCCACTTGCTTCTGAGAGCCGGGAGGCGGTGTTTTTCTGACTCTTTGGGGAGGTTTAGAACTTGCCTCAGATTCCTGCTCGACTGGAGCCGTCTGGGCCGATGTATTAGGAGCAGAAGAGGAATCCGTGGACTGACCAGCAGAGTCTTGCTGCTCGACAGTCCTTTCGCCGGCCAAAAGATCCTCCGGCCCCTCCTCACTGAGGAGCTCATCCAGATCCAGCCCCTGACCAGAAGGGGCGGCGGCCTCTGTATCAGCCGCCTTCTTCTCTTCTTGTGGGGGCACTGCTGCCGTGGAACTATCCTTATCCACCTCCGGCCCGGGTTCGCCATCCTTACCCTCATCCTCCACAACCAAGTCTCCATCCTCAACGGATTCCACTACGACTCCCTGCGGAGAAGACTCGGCAGCACTATCTTTTTGGGCCGATGCCACCTGAGCTGAAAAGAAAACAGAAACACCTAAAGCCAGCAGCGTACGCCTGTTCATAACACTCCTATTCCCAAGACCGAAAAACTACAACCCGAGCACATCCTTCATTGTATAAGAGCCGGGCTGTTTCGACGAGAGCCACTTAGCTGTCTCAACCGCCCCTCTCGCAAAAGTACTCCGGCTGTGTGCCATATGCCTCAATTCAACCCTTTCGCCCATTCCGGCAAAGAGTACTGTGTGATCACCAACTATATCGCCCCCCCGTACCGCGTGCATTCCGACCTCGCTGGATGAACGGGTCGAGGATGCCATTCCGGACCGGCCATTAACTATAGCCTCATCATAGCTCTTCTCCAAAGCATCGGCAACTATTTCTCCCAGTCTGCGGGCAGTTCCGCTCGGAGAATCCTTCTTGAATCTATGATGCGCTTCCACAATTTCTATGTCAAAACTGCCTTTGAGCCGCTTTGACACCAGTTCTGTAAGCGAAAAAAGCAGATTGACACCGAGACTCATGTTCGGACTCACCACCACCGGAATAGTCTGCGCGGCCTTTTCGGCGAGTTCATAATCGCTTTTTTCAAGCCCGGTGGTTCCCACCACCATCGGTTTCTTGTGCTCTGAAGCTCTCTCCAGAAGAGAACGGGTAGACTGAACGGATGAAAAATCGATAATCACTCCGTCAGCCACGCCGGCTTGCTCCAGGGAGGAAGTGACTTTCAAACCGCCGAAGTCAGCCCCGATGCACTGTCCATAATTCTCGCCCATTTTGGGGTGAGAAGGATACTCCACTGCCGCGGCCAGTTTAACCGAAGGGTCATCCTGAATCACTTTGGCAATCTCAATCCCCATACGGCCCAGAGCACCCATAATTAAAATATCTATTGCCATAATGGTCCCTTTCAAGACTTTTTGGGAAGAGAGTACGTTTCGAGTACGGAGAGCAGCTGCTTTTTATTGTCTTCCTTCATGGAAACTAACGGCAGTCTCACCGGCCCGGCCGCAAGCCCAAGGTGATCCATACATGCCTTTATCGGCACAGGATTGGCCTCTATGAACACGAACTGAGACAGAGGGAGAAGCTCCTCGTGAATTTTCAGTGCTGTCGAGGTATCTCCGTTGAGAAAAGAGTCGATCATTGAACCCATTTTGTCAGGAACGATATTTCCGATCACGGATATCACTCCTTTTCCTCCGCAGGCAAGGGTGGGCAGAGTCAGTCCGTCATCCCCGGAAAGAATGGTGACTCTGTCTCCGCAGCGGCGATGTATCTCCGAAACCTGAGCGACACTTCCGCTGGCTTCCTTGATTGCGGCAACACTCTTCAGTTCACAGAGCCGTTCGAGGGTTTCAGGAAGCATATTCACTCCGGTACGCCCCGGAACGTTGTAGAGTACCATAGGGACATCCACATTTTCGGCAATCGCCTTGAAATGCTGATACAGTCCCTCCTGAGTGGGCTTGTTGTAGTAAGGAGTGATGGTCAGGATTGCATCCGCGCCCTTCTCTTTTGCGTGCTGAGCGGCATTGATCGCCTCTTTTGTGTTGTTGGAGCCGGCTCCCGCAATCACCTGCACTCGTCCCTTTGCCTGTTCGACCGCGATGTCCACCACCCGGTTGTGCTCCTGCCAATCCAGCGTAGCAGACTCGCCGGTGGTCCCGCAGGGAACGATTCCGGCAGCCCCTTTTGAAATCAGGTATTCGATATTGGACCTGAGTCCCTCTTCATCCAGTTTTCCGTCTTTAGTGAATGGCGTTACTATTGCCACATAACATCCGCGAAATTCCATCAGAATCTCCTTCTGTTAAACGTGTGTTGTGTCTACCTAATAAAAATGCCGGGTTTCCGGAACTTGAACTCCAGGATGCCCGGCACAAGAGTTTTTGATGCTCTAGACCAAACAAAAGCCGACAATCAGCTTTCTTCTTTCACAACCCAGACCTTCAGCTTCGCACCCACATCCCGGAAAAGGTTGATATCCACCGAATATACTCCAAGCTGTTTGATGGGCTCTTCGAGGGCAACCTGCCTTTTTTCGACATTGAACCCCTCCTTTTTGAGGAATTCAGAAATGTCCTGAGCACTGACAGACCCGTAAATCTGCTCCTCCGCGCCTACCTTCACAGGAATGGTGCACGGAGTCTGCTCAATTTTCTTGCCCATTTCACGGGCTTCGGCCAGCTGCTGTTCCTCGCGTTTTTCAGAGACACGCCTCATCTCAGCGACCTGCTTCTTATTCCCCTCGGTCGCAATAACTGCTATGCCCTGCGGTATGAGAAAATTTCTGGCGAAACCGTCTTTGACGGAAACGATATCCATTGCTCTACCAAGACTCTGGTAATCCTTCTTAAGAACGACTTGCATTTTTATTACTCCTCCACTTTACCGGTCGTCAGATTATTTGATGTTTTCAGCCACAAACGGCAGAAGTGCCAAGTGTCTGGCACGCTTGACAGCAGTGGCCAGCTTTCTCTGATTCTTCGAACTGACGCCCGAGAGGCGGCGGGGAACAATTTTCCCACGCTCAGTCACATATCTTCCAATAGTTCTTATATCTTTGTAATCCGGCTCTACTTTATTCTGCTCAAACCAGCAGACCTTTTTTGCTCTTCTTTTCCCAAGTGCCATTATGATCTTTCTCCCTTATGAATATTTACACTTATTCCTGATCAGCGCTTTCTTTATCTTCCCCTGCAGCCGCAGCAGCCTCAGAACGCTCCCTGCGTGCAACCAGCTCCGCGCGGGCAATGTCATTTTTGACATTTCTGACCACAGTGAGATGGCGCAGAATGTTTTCATTAAGCTTGATGGACTTTTCAAATTCAGCAGGAACATTACCCTCTCCCTTGTACAGAAAAAGAACGTAATGACCGGATCTTTTCTTTTTTATGGGGTACGCCAATGCCCTCTTTCCCCACACATCCACCTTCTCAAGCTCAGCATTGGCACTGAAGAATTCCTCAAGCTTCTTCTGTTCCTTCTGGATCACGTCTTCGGGAAGAGACCCGTCGATCACGATCGCTGTTTCATAGGGTCGAATCACTTACTACCTCCTGTGGTCGTTTAGGGCCCCGGAACGGATATTCCGGAGCAGGATTATTTTTATTCTAAATTTCCGTTCCCGTCGTTCAACGGCACGGAATTATATCTGTTCATTGTCCTTTCGATACCATTATCAAGCAAAAATCGCACTGCAGCAGCCGACGCATCCACCACCTTCTGTACTTTCTCATTCTCCCGGTCGGTGAAATTACCCAAAACAAAGCTTATGATATCCACCCCGGAAGGCAATGGCCCTATCCCCACCCTCATCCGGGGGAAATCGGAACCGACAGCGGAGCTTATAGACTTCAAACCATTGTGACCGCCATGGCTCCCCCCCTTGCGGAACCTGATCGTTCCCAAAGGGATGTTGAAGTCATCCACGATTACCAAGCTATTACAAAGAGGCAGTCCATATCTTTCCAGGCATGCCTTTACAGCCACCCCGGAACGGTTCATGAAAGTAAGCGGCTTCACCAGCACAAGCGGCTTCAGACCGGGTTTGGGTACCCCTTCGACACAGACCGAACTGCAGTGCCTGCGGACCGACCCTTCCGAAAGATCTGCTTGTAGACGGTCAATGATTCTGAAACCGACATTGTGACGAGTAAACTCATACTCATCACCGGGATTACCCAATCCGAAAAGAATGTACGAAGGCTTGAATTCAGCCCTGCGTTTGCCAAAAAATTTCTCAAAGAGCGTTAACAGACACATTTCAATAAAGCGGCTGCCCTTGAATTCAGGAGGCCGCTTCCTCTTCGCTCTCCTCCGCGGTTGTTTCTGAAACCCGAGTAGGAGGTGTCACAACGGCAAGCACCTCTTCAGGTGCATCCTTGATGACGATTTTGGGAATGGAAACATCTCTCACATGAATAGATTCCCCGATTTTCAGCTCAGACACGTTGATTGTGACGTTTTCCGGAATATCTGCAGGCAGACACTCGACTTTGACAGTTTTAACCGGATGACCCAACACCCCGTTATCCACCTTCACTCCAACAGGAACGCCCTCGATTTCCAGAGGGACATCGACAACAACTTTCTCATTCATGTCCACATGCATGAAATCGATATGGTAGAACTCATTGTCCCTCAGGACACTACGCTGCACTTCACGGATGACAGCAATGGAATCACCGCCGTTTTCGAGCCCCAGATCGACCAGATGAGTGAGCTGTCTGTTTCTGACCATAGTGGCGAAATCTTTATGGAAAACCTCGATCTTCTTCGGTTCCAGATCGTGACCATAATAGATCGCGGGAATCCAACCCTGGGAACGGGCCTTGCGAGTGTAGGACTTTCCGTCACCCTCCCGCACACGTGTCTGCAATTTAACAATATCCAAAGTACGACCTCCTCGGACAAACGCTTTAATTTATTCAACTGATTTAGCCAAATGAATGGCTGGGGCGGAAGGATTCGAACCCTCGAATACATGGACCAAAACCATGTGACTTAGCCGCTTGTCGACGCCCCAGCAAAGGCCGGATTTAAAAAATAATCTTTTAAATATAAGTGATGGCAACGCAAGAGGAAAGATAATCAAAAGACAGAACAGGTTTTTGCTTTGAAGCACCTACATCGGAACTATCCGCTTTTTGGAATAATCCGAACCGCAGTCGGCAGTCTGCAGGTGATTCGCTTCAAAAGCTTCTAACCCGCCCCGTTTGTTGATCTCGATTTCAAAGGCATCCAGAACCTTATCCTCGATTTTCTGTCTCGTTTCGTTGTTTATGGGATGTGCAAGATCTTGGAAAGAGCCGTTGAAACGACGTCGGCTGGGCATAGACACGAAGAAGCCTCGGCAGCCGTTAATGACTCTCAACCCTCTTACCACAAAGCAGTCATCAAAAACTATATCGGCGTACGCTTTGAGCTTTCCCTCACTTCTCAAAGTGATATTTACTTCTGTGATCTCCACAGCGAGCCTCCTGATGATGGGTGTGTGTATGCCGGAAACGACAGGGTTAAGCTCGGCATACTTATAATATACACAGTTATCTTTCTTTTGCCAATTCAGTTTGAAAAAAAAACATTTTTTTTACCTGAATGACATAGAGACCAGAAAGGTACAAAGCTGTTAAAAAAGGGTCTGAAGATGCCTAATCCCCTGTTTTGCAGAAGGATACAGCAAAAACCAAAGTTGACTCAGCAACAGTAAAAGTGGCGATACTACTTGCCCCGGCACGGTGTAGAACATTTATTTTATTCTTTTAGCTAAATTCTTATCCTTTCAATTCAGGCCATAAGTCACATGAGCGCTTCTAAAAAAGATCTGCTGACACTGCTCGAGTTTTCTCCTGACGAACTACGCAACATCATTTCGCTTGCCGCGGAACTGAAAGCCAAAAGGTATTCATATCCCTACCGCACTTTCGAACAGAAATCCGGGGTGCTTATCTTTGAAAAACCCTCCCTGCGCACCAGGATCACCTTTGAAACAGCCATAAATGAACTGGGCGGACATGCCATCAATCTGGCCAGCGCAGCGGTGGGGATGGGAAAACGGGAAAGTGTGGAGGATGTTGCACGGAACCTTGAACGGGTGGTACACCTGATCGTGGCACGCACTTTCGAACACGACACGGTCGTGCAGCTGGCCAGGTTTAGTTCCATACCCGTCATTAACGCTCTTACAGACTCGTTTCACCCCTGCCAAGCACTGGCTTTCGCTCTCACGGTTCACGAGAACCGGCCTGGCCATAAACCGAACATTGTCTTCATCGGTGACGGAAACAACGTCTGCAACTCCATCATGGTGATTTGTGCTAAACTCGGCTATTCCTTCACAGTCGTGGGCCCCAGGGGTTACGAACCGCATCAGGAAATGGTACGTAGCTGCATGGAAATCTGCAAGCAAACCGGAGGCTCGCTCACGATTACTAATGATTTGTTCCCGGCTGTGGAAAAAGCCGAAATACTCTACACCGACGTCTGGACGAGCATGGGGCAGGAAGAAGAATCAGAAAAACGCATAAAGGACTTCCGATCATACCAGGTCAATACCGAACTGGTACGGAAAGCCCCCAAGGATGTTCTGGTTTCACACTGTCTTCCGGCACACCGGGACGAGGAAATCACTAGCGAAGTTCTCGATTCACCACATTCAGTGGCTTTCGATGAAGCGGAAAACAGGCTTCATGTTCAGAAAGCTGCAATCGTGCACCTTTTTTCCTAACACAGGCGAAAAATCTATGGCTGAAAAACGCGTTTCATTCGGGATAAAGGCACTTGATAAAATGTGCTGCGGCGGTCTGCTCAGGGGCTCTGCAAACCTTTTCGAAGGTGCCCCGGGGACCGGCAAAACGACCATGGCAATGCAGTACATCTTCAACGGCATCACCATGTACGGCGAGCCGGGCCTAATCATCACTTTCGAGGAATTCCCACAGCAGTATTACCATGATGCACTGCAGTTCGGGTGGGATTTCAAGAAACTTGAAGCCGAAGGAAAGCTCAAGGTCATCTTTTCCGATCCCGAAACCGCCTTGTCCGAATTCGACAAAATGGACGGAGAATTCGTCTCCATCGTCGAGGAACTTGGTGTTAAACGGGTGGTGGTAGATTCCATGACCCACTTCGAATCGCTTACCCTGGACAATCATGAACTGAGGGATATAGAGAGGCGATTTATCAACGCGCTGAAAAGAGAAGGCGTCACCAGTATTCTTCTCAGAGAAAACGACAGTCTTCTGGGCCAGGTCTCTCATATCACCAGTAAAATTCCTTTTATCGTTGACACTTATGTGCTTTTACGATATGTTGAAATAGACAGTGCCATAGAAAAGGCGCTCTGTTTTCTTAAAATGAGGGGAAGTGATCATCAGAAAGATATCCGCTGTTTCAGAATTACCTCTAAGGGAATCGAAGTTGAAGCGAAATTCAGCGGCAAGGAAGGTATAATGAGCGGTATCACACATTCCACTCCCCAAGATGCTTTTGTTGATGCATTCGGAAAGAAATAAGTGTTATGGAAGTTCCGTCAACTGCAGACATACTGCTAATTGCCGGATATGTGATGTTCTGCATGGGTCTGAACGTGATAGCGTTTCTGATCTCTTCGTTTTACAAGAAGAAACTCAAGCAGCCCTCTCCGACTCTGGGTTTTCTTCTTGCTCTTCTGTTTGGAGCAGTGTTTATCGGTTCGCTTATAATGAGAGATTTTCATTCTCAGAGTCTCCAGGCTATTTCCCTTCTGGGCTACAGCATGAGTTCTACATTGAGTATAGTGGGGTTGTATCTGTCCATGAGAAAAACCAGGAAGTGATATGATTTACGAACAGACACTTTTCTTTTTTGATGTATCTGCAGTTTCGCTGATGCTTGTGCTTGCATATCTCAGCAAGCGCCTGGGAGATGCACTGCAGATCAAACCCTATTACCGAATCCTTTTTTTCACTTCGGCTGCGATAGTGGGAGCTTCCGGCATAGACACAATACCGTCGTCTTTGAGTTTCACTCTGACTGCGATCCTGACCAATTTCATCAGATTCGCAGCTTCACTCACAGCTCTTGTCGTCGTGCTGCGCTACTGGAAATGGCTCTTTGCTGAATTTTCCAAAACTTAAGGTCTGCGGAAACTATGAGCAAAAAGATTCTTGTAATTGAAGATGACAGCGATATTGCGGATCTGGTGAAACTAGTTCTGGAAACGGATCAGTTCGAAGTCAGAACGGTTCTGGATTCCCTCCAGGCCTACGAGGAAGCCAAGGTCTACAGGCCCGATGCCATTCTTCTCGACCTTTCGATGCCTGGAATGGATGGATGGGCTGTATTCAGACTCCTGCGCAGCGACGATTCATTCCAAAACGTACCCATTGCCATTTTGACCGCCAAATCTCAGCAGTTTGATCAGATGGTCGGACTTCACATCATGAATGCTGATGCTTATATCACTAAACCGTTCGGAAAGCAAGAACTGATCGACAAAACCTATGAGCTCTTCAAAAGAAAAGAATAAACGTATACTTGTTGTTGACGACGAGGTGGATGTCCTTGACTTTCTCAAGATCTATCTTGAGTCTCTGGGCTGGGAAGTGACCACGGTGATGTCCACCGCCAAGGCTTTCGAAGAACTGGACAACAAACCCTACTTTCTCGTGCTGACTGACATCGCCATGCCTGACATGGACGGCTACGAATTCATCAGCAAAATCAAGGAGAAATCCTACCCCAGCCAGATGGCACTGATGACCGGTTTCGGCTACAACCCCAAACACACTCTGGTCAAAATCTACAAGACGATACGCTATCCCTGCCTTTTCAAACCGTTCAACAGGGCAAAGGTGGCCGAAGCGGTTCAGAATGCATACAATGCCTATCATGAAAACATTCTGCAATCTGAATCAAGCCAGGAACCTCAAGACTGACAAATGCGCGACATAACCATTAAAGGTGCACGCGTTCACAATCTCAAGAACATCGATGTAACCATACCCCGCAACAGTTTCACCGTGATAACGGGCCTTTCCGGTTCCGGGAAGTCCTCTCTAGCTTTCGATACGCTATACTCCGAAAGCCAGCGGCGCTATGTCGAATCGCTCTCCTCCTACGCCCGGCAGTTTCTGGGTCTGATGGAAAAGCCCGATGTGGACCAGATAGAGGGACTCTCTCCCGCAATATCAATCGAGCAGAAAACAACCGGTCATAACCCCCGCTCGACCGTGGGCACCATTACCGAAATCCATGACTACCTGCGCCTTCTTTTTTCCAGAATCGGAACTCCCACCTGCTACAACTGCGGCAGAATAATCGCCCGCCAGACAGTTCAGGAGATTACCGACAGAATTCTCACCCTGGAACCCGGGACCAAATTCCAGATCCTTGCCCCGGTCATAAAGGAACGCAAAGGCGCGCACAAGGACCTCCTCTCCAAGCTTCAGAAGGATGGATATGTAAGAGTACGGGTTGACGGAACGGTTTACACACTGGATGAGGATGTTCCAATTGATCCGGATACAAAACACACGATCGAAGTCGTGGTCGACAGACTGATAGCCGGCAGGAACATAGCATCAAGGCTTACCGAATCCATTGAAACATCGCTCAAGCTGAACAGTGACGGAACGCTGATTGCAGATATTATTGACGGCGAAGACATTCTCTTTTCGCAAAGACTTGCGTGTCCGGTCTGCGGCATAAGCTATGATGAGCTGAGCCCGCGCATGTTTTCCTTCAACAGCCCCTTCGGAGCCTGCGAGGAATGCCACGGACTGGGCTTTCTTATGGAAATAGATCCTGAACTTGTGGTACCGAATCCCTCACTCTCCCTCAAAGAGGGAGCAATTGTCCCCTGGAACGGAGCCAATACGGAGGGGGGATGGAACAATCAGATTCTGCTGTCTGTCAGCAAACATTTCAAAATTCCCATGGACAAACCGTTCCGTTCCCTCACTGCTAGACAGAAGAAAATTCTTCTTAACGGATCAGGAAAAGAACGCATATCGATTCAGTACGAAACCAAAAGCGGCTCCGGAAAAGGAGAATTCAGACGTACCTTCGAAGGAGTTATCCCCAATCTGCTCAGACGTTACAGAGACACCACCTCGGAGGACATACGGCGATGGATAGAGGGGTTTATGACCCAGAAGCGCTGCCCCACCTGCGGAGGCACTCGGTATAAAAAGCAGAGTCTGGCCATTTTGATAAACGGCAGCAGCATCGCCGACGTCTCTGAATACTCTATAGAAAAATCTCTCGATTTTTTCAGAAACTACCGACCGGAGGGGGTAAACGGAAAGATCGCCCGCCCCATCCTGCGTGAAGTAATCCAGCGTCTCACGTTTCTTTACGATGTGGGTCTGGGTTACCTAAGTCTTGACCGTACTTCCTCCACGCTCTCGGGAGGAGAGGCTCAGCGTATCCGCCTGGCCACACAGATAGGGTCTAGGCTTACAGGGGTACTGTACATTCTTGACGAACCCAGTATCGGTCTTCACCCGCGGGACAACAGCCGGCTGCTCTCGACTCTTATTGCCCTGAGAGATCTGGAAAACACGGTCATAGTGATCGAACATGACAAGGAAACCATCATGGCCGCGGATCATCTGATCGACATCGGTCCCGGAGCAGGCATCCACGGGGGAGAACTGGTGGCCCAGGGGAAACCATCGCAGGTTGCCGCGTCGGCCGATTCACTCACCGGACTGTATCTGTCAGGAAAGAGAAATATTCCCCTTCCCAGAAAACGCAGAAACGGCAGCGGTTCCTTCATTACAGTCAGAAAAGCATCGGGACACAATCTCAAAAACGTCGATGTGTCTTTTCCGTTAGGAAAACTGGTATGCGTGACGGGGGTGTCCGGCTCGGGGAAAAGCTCACTGGTAAACCATACCCTTTATCCGGCTCTGGCCAGATCCCTTTACCGTTCAAGAAGAGATTCCCTCCCGTATGAAAAAATCGACGGGCTGAATCAACTCGACAAGGTGATTGATATCGACCAGTCCCCTATCGGCAAAACGCCCAGATCCAACCCCGCGACATACACCAAGGTTTTCGATCCGATAAGAAACCTCTTCGCCATGCTCCCCGAGAGCAAGATAAGAGGCTATACTCCCGGCCGTTTCAGCTTCAACGTTAAAGGCGGCAGGTGTGAAACCTGCCAGGGCGACGGTGAGCTCAGAATAGAAATGCATTTTCTTCCCGACGTGTACGTTCAGTGCGAAACGTGCCACGGGAAAAGGTACAACCGGGAGACGCTGGAAATTCTATACAAAGGAAAGTCCATCGCGGATGTGCTTGAAATGACAATCGATGAGGCATTGGTCTTCTTTGATAAGTTGTCCGCAATAAAGCAGAAACTCATGGTGCTGTCCCAGGTGGGACTGGGCTACATCCGTTTAGGTCAACCGGCAAACACTCTTTCCGGAGGCGAAGCGCAGCGGATCAAGCTCGCCTCCGAACTTTCCAAGCGAGCTACGGGCAAAACACTCTACATCCTTGATGAACCCACGACAGGACTTCACTTCGAGGATATCCTCATGCTCATGAATGTCATCCAGGAACTGGTCGACAAAGGTAATTCAGTGATAGTGATCGAACACAACCTGGATGTGATCAAATGCGCTGACTACATAATTGACCTGGGGCCCGAAGGTGGCGACAAGGGCGGCACCGTTATTTCCCAGGGAACTCCGGAGCAGATAGCAGCCGACCCGACCTCCATTACGGGACAGTACCTCAAAAAAGAACTACAGATCACAGAATAACCGCTTCAGCAGCACGTTTTCTTTTTTTCCGACCGACAACAATCTTTTGACAAATGCGCAAAAGTTTCCTCCCGCCTGCACCCGAACGGCTAAAACACACCATAATCAGCACATGCAGAACCGCAAAAGCATATTACGGTAAACACTCAGGCTGCATACGAATAATCATCCCTTTGAAGTCTCCCCTGAACTATTTTGTTAGGTTCGTTTCTTTTCACACCATAAGGAGGCATACATGTCAGGTAAAAACGTCGTACTTTTCGGCCCTCCCGGAGCAGGCAAGGGCACACAGGCAGCTAAACTCCGCGACCTTCTGGAAGTCCCGCATATCTCCACAGGTGATATGTTCCGCTACCACATAAAGAACGACACCGAGCTTGGCCGCACAGCCAAGGAATACTCAAACAGCGGTCGTCTGGTTCCGGATGAAGTGACAATCGCCATGGTAAAAGATCGTCTCAGCCAGGATGATGTGAAGGTCGGATTCCTTCTGGACGGCTTTCCCAGAAGTGTCCCGCAGGCAAAAGCCCTTGACAAAATCCTGGAAGAGCTGAATATAAAACTCGACCACGTGGTGAATATCGCAGTGGCTGACGAGGAAGTGAAAGCCAGACTTGCAAAGCGGGCAGACATTGAGGGCCGTGCCGATGATGCTGATCCAAAAGTGATCGAGAACAGACTCAATACCTACAAGCAGCAAAGCGAGCCCTGTCTTGAGTATTACCGCCCTCGTGGTATTGTGCGCGATATTGACGGTATCGGCACAATCGATGAAGTATTCGGCAGAATTCAGGAAATCTTCGAGTAATCAGCCCTGCGACTACATCCGCTCTTTCCGGATCTCATCAACAACGGATCCGGTCTGAGCGGATCGGTTATCTTCTACCGTCCTGGAAAAAGACTGCCCCTTCCACCCGAAACGACCGAATACCCCCAGAAGAACTGCAGCTATCACCATCGGCAACTGAACAAGCGAGGCTAACGGGATGAAAGCCCTCAGTTCCTTTTTGCGGAATATGCGGGTCCCCGGAATGAGAAGCGCTGTCTCCCCTGCCATTTTCACCAAAAGCTGTGATAAAAACAGCGGCAAATTGGACTTGTCGAAAAGCGTAACTATAAAAGACAGAACTATCGAGAGGTAAAAAATGAACACTGAAGACAGAAGTGCAACTTGAGGTGCGCAATAGTGTACTGTTTGTGATCCCCATCGCTTTCTCTGATCGAATGCGGCTGATACGGTCGGTGTCGGGTTGGTTTCCACAGTGCCGGCCGGATCGGCCATAAACGTCACATTCCATCTGCCACTTTTCCACACACGCTGAAGAAGCAGGTCATCATCCCCGGACACGACCCTGTTCGCCTTGTTTCCGTATCCGCCGATCTCCTCAAACACCTTCCTGCGGAATGCGAAATTATTCGCATTGGAATTGATGGGAAGATTCGCTCCTATCGCCGATGCGGCCACTATACCATGGGACAGAAAATCTATTGTCTGCAGTCCGAAGAATATTCTGTTCATCCCGGGAATGAATCTATAGCATGTTATTCCCTGCACCAGGCCAGTATCCGATGCAAAGAATCTGCTTATGGCAGAAAGCCAACCGGAAGAAACGATACAATCAGCATCTGTAAAAACAATGATTTCATTTCCGGCGGCATCGATTCCTTTTGACACAGCGTTCTTTTTAGGAGAGATTCCCGGAACCGTTTCAGTTATGTCCACAACTCTGAGATTAGGGTACTCACTTTGCAGTTCGGAAAGAATAGCCGGTGTAGAATCTTCCGATCTATCATTGACAACTATCACCTCATAGCTGGAACTGGGAATATTCTGGGAAAAAACAGATTCAATACATCCACGAATATTCCGCTCCTCATTTCGAGCGGCAATCACCACGGAAAAACTGAAATCGTTACGATTCTGCCCAGCACCAAGCTTCAGCAGTCCGTTCTGCAGAAACAGAATCACACAGACGTAGAGAACCGCCGGAATGAGTATAACCCAGATCATATGACCTCCGAAATGTTAACATTTTCACAATTCACATCTACCACTCATACCTGGCAGCGATCGGAAACCTTCTCCCCGACCCGAACGCTTTGGGAGTGACTTTCAGCCCCGGAGGGGCCTGCCGGCGCTTGTATTCATTGAAGGCAAGTCTGCCTGCCACCCATTTGACCGTCTGTGGATCAAATCCCTGAGCCGCCACTTCTGAACTGGACTTTCCCTCTTCGATCAACTGGCCGAGAATGGCATCCAGCTCAGGATAGGGAGGAAGAGTATCCTGATCCTTCTGTTCCGGCCTCAATTCGGCCGAAGGCGGTTTGGTTATTGTCTCTTGCGGAATGACCTCCCTTTCCCGGTTGATGTATTCAGCAAGCCTGTAGACAAGTCCCTTTGACAGATCACTTATCACTCCCAAACCGCCGTTCATATCTCCGTAAAGAGTGCTGTATCCCACCGCCGATTCACTTTTATTGCCGGTGGTAAGCAGGAGATGCCCGAATTTGTTTGAAAGAGACATGAGCAGCGTACCCCGTATACGGGCCTGAAGGTTTTCTTCAGCAAGTCCGAAAGGTGTGTTTTTAAAAAACGGATCCAGTGCAGCAAGGAATGCGGAGAACGTACTCTCGATGCTCACTACAGAAAATCTGATCCCCAGGCTTTCCGCCAGAGCTTCCGCATCTTTCACGCTCCCCTCCGAGGAATGCCGGGAAGGCATTGCAACACCCCACACATTCTCTTTTCCCAGAGCCGCAGCAGCAACAGCACATGTCACCGCGGAATCGATTCCCCCCGACAGGCCCAGAAGCACGGCTTTGAATCCGCACTTTTTGACGTAATCGCAAAGACCCAGAACCAGAGCATCATGAACGGATGCTATAGTGTCCCTGTCAGGTATCTGGATTGGATTGCAGGCTGCCGCCGTATCCACAATCCGCACCTCCTCTTTGAAAGCAGGAAGCTGAGTGCAGAGGTTGCCACTGGGATCGAAATACGCACTGTTTCCGTCAAATATCAGCTCGTCATTACCTCCCACCTGATTTACGAATAGAAAGGGAAGCCTGTGAACCGCGGCATGATTCTTCATGATTGTGCTGCGAAGTCCCACTTTACCCAGGTGGAATGGTGATGCTGAGATATTGATCAGTATGGAAGCATCTTGAGCCACCAGTTCGGCAACCGGATCCTTATCATAAAGCCTTGACAAAAACAAATCTCCGTTGTTCCAGGCATCCTCGCAGATACTGATCCCCAGCACTTCTCCTTTGAACTTCACCACTGAAACGGATTCAGCAGAATCGAAATATCTGCTTTCATCAAACACATCGTAAGCAGGCAGTAGGGATTTGTTCTGCTCGAACAGGATTTCTCCGTTCTGCAGTAGAACAGCGGAATTATTCAATCCCTTGCCGAAAGACCTTTGTGTACGTGTAACCGTACCCAGAAGGATACCGGTCTGGGGATACCTGCGGGAGGCCTCAAGAATATCGTTGAGCGACGAAAGGCTGTTATCGACAAACCATTTCTTCTCCAAAAGGTCCCGCGGAGGATACCCCTGAAGAAAAAGTTCCGAAAAGACAATCAGATCAGGGCTCTCCGGTGCCGTTTCCCGCAACACCCGGAAAACCTTTTCAGCATTTCCCTTCACATCTCCCACAACGGGATTAAGCTGACAGATTACTACTCTCATCTTTTCGACTCGATAAGAGAAACACCCGACATCTCTTCGGGTTTTGGAATGCCCAGAAGCTCCAGCATGGTGGGAGCAATATCCGCCAGAGTTCCTTCATCACGGAGCTTGAGATCTCCTGCACCCACGATGGTGAGCGGAACCGGGTTTATGGTGTGAGAGGTCATCGGGGATCCGTCCTCAAGCCGGGTCTGTTCGGCGTTACCGTGGTCTGCGGAAAGAATGCACACTCCACCCTGCTTTGTCACAGCCTCCACAACATCATGAACACAGGTATCAACCGTTTCAACAGCTTTCAGGACAGCGTCGAAAATTCCGGTGTGACCCACCATGTCGCAGTTGGCGAAATTACATATCACCACGTCATACTTGCCGCTGTTTATAGCCTCCACCAGCTTGTCTCTCACTTCAAGGGCGCTCATCTCGGGCTGATGGTCATAGGTAGCCACCTTTGGGCTGTTCACCAGGATGCGTTCCTCTTCTGGAAAGGGATCATTTCGCTGTCCGTTGAAAAAGAAGGTGACGTGGGCGTATTTTTCGGTTTCGGCACACCGAAGCTGCTTCAGACCGTTATTGGCCAGCACCTCACCCAGAATATTTTTGTTTGTCATCTCCGGGTAAGCTTCTATGAAATTACCGTTATCATAGTAATGGGTCATGGCAACGAACATGGAAACCATCTTTGAGCGGGAGAATTCATTGAAATCAGGCTCAACCATTGCCTTAGTCAATTGCCGGGTGCGATCGAAGCGGAAATTGAAGAATATCACTGAATCGTTCTCCGCCAGTCCCTCGTAATCAATGACTCTCGGTTTCACAAACTCATCCGTTTCTCCTGCAGCGTATGCATTGTCGATTGCCTGCTTCCAGTCCGCCACCTTCTCGCCTTTGCCTTCCATGATGGCCCTGTAGGCAAGCTCGGTTCTGTCCCAGCGAGTATCCCTGTCCATGGCATAGTAACGTCCGATAACCGTTGCTACCCTGCCGACTCCGGTTTCATCTATCCCCTTCTGCAGAAGCGCCATATGCTCATTTGCCGACTTGGGCGGAGTGTCACGTCCGTCGGTGATGGCATGGACAACCACATTGGAAAGCCCCTGTTTCCTGCACAG
The DNA here is from genome assembly GCA_046538945.1 of Chitinispirillaceae bacterium. Classification (GTDB taxonomy): domain Bacteria; phylum Fibrobacterota; class Chitinivibrionia; order Chitinivibrionales; family Chitinispirillaceae; genus JAEZKC01. The sequence continues at coordinate 55,343 of JBKHHW010000001.1, forward strand.
TTTGAGAAGCGAGATGCAGTGACGGGTGACAGCATGCACTCCCTCCTCCTGAATGAGACCGATCAGATGAAGCGCACTGTCCCTTTCCTTTGCATGGCCGATAGCCTTCAAGAATGCCTCATTTTCGAAAAAATCTCCATCTTTGACACCTTTGTCTATCTTTGTAAGGCTCTGGTAAATGGTTCTTCCCGCCCCGATGTTGAGGTGACCCACTTCGCTGTTCCCCTGGTAGCCTTCAGGAAGTCCGGCACTCAGCCCTGATGTCTCGATGAGCATGGTGGGATAATTTTCCTCATACGCATCCGTAAAAGGAGTATTGGCTTTGAAAATTGCATTCGAGTCCTCTTCTTTTCCCCGTCCCCATCCGTCTCTGAGAATCAGACATACCGGTCTTTTCTTCATTTCGAACTCCCTTTAATGTAGAACATATCAGTTGATCTGTTTTTTCGATTTATAATAGACTTCTGCTTGAATTCTATCTATATTAATTTTCACCCGATTCTTATTATTGAGCGCTTTCAGAGCTCATCCGAACCTCAAGACTGTTTGAGGCGAATTTCACTTTTTCAGTCAGTAGAATCTGAATAAAACAATGTAATATAGAATAAAAAACCGGGCAAGCATAGAGGTTATGCGATATGGAAGACTTTTTTTCAAACAAAAAGTTTCAATCTCTCCCCCCAAACAGGAAAGCCTCCGTGCAGCAGAGTTCCTCCTACCCCATTCCCTGGACAATCCTGATCTGTGCGGACCTGGGATACATTTCTGAGGCACCCGAGGAAATAACCACAGAAAACTGGGATCTGTTCTTAAAGACGCACAGGATACGAATACAGGAACGGATCGATTCATTTCTTCCTCAAAGTGCAAGTCCATTCACTACAGATTACGAAATTTCTTCACTGAAGGACTTTTCTTCCGACCGATGCTGCAAAAAACTACCCGTTTTGGGGCCCATCATCAGAACAAAAGAAGCTCTGATGCGATACATAGAAGGGCTTCAGGATCTAAGCGCAACAGTTCAAACCATTTCCCAAAACAACCTGCCGCAACCGCTGAAAAACAGGATACTCAAAGCAGTCGAACTTGATACGACCGGTTCAGTAAAGAAACCCACCCGGGATCCGGACAGAATCGATACCATACTGGCCCGTATCGATCTGAAGGCACCTACCGTCCAGGAAGGGCCCTACCCTCTTGATAAACTTCTCAAACTGGCACACACGGAAGAGAAAACAGGGCCTGAGAGAAAGTTTGTGAGAATACGCTCCATAATCCGTGAGCTGGACATATACTCGGAATCTATGGTGTCCGCCGTACAGGAGTGCCCCCCCTTCTTCCACAAGAAAAGTACCTGGAAAGCTCTGGAGCTTCTGTGCAGAAGCACAACCAGGAAAAAAACGGTAGAACTTTTCGTACACTCTCTTCCCCGGAATAGAGCTGAAGAGTCCTTTGAAACAGTTGTCGAACAGCTCTGTCTCCAGAATAAAATACCCGACATAGTCATCTGGGATCATGAAATCAGATTCAATGCCACAGGGGAAAAGGTGTTGAAGGGTCTTGCCAGAACTGCGTACAATCATACATTCACGGTTTTTGCATCCCTTAGCGACCAGGAGTTCATAAAAAGTCAGAATCACACCATTAGCTGCCGAACCGTTTCTTCAGAAAAATTCAGAAGTTTCAACCGACTGAGAAAAGATGAAATCTTCCGATCACTTGCCCTGTTCGGTCCGGCGGTATTTTACGAAAGCGAAGATGCATCGAACGATGTCTTCCGTTGCGGGGGGGCATGGCTTATGGCTGAACAATTCATGCATACAGTCAGTAGCGGCATTTTTCCCCTGGATCTGAGCAGTTCCATGATAAAAGGTCATTTTCAGCCGATCGCACGTCTGGGTGCCGAAGAGGCCCAGAAAGCAGCGCGAAACGGAATCACCCTCTTTTCTCTCTCTGATTCGGGAAGTGTGAAAGCGGACGCGATCTGCGCCTTCAAAGCACCCGGATCCAGGCCGATTCTCTCCATGTTGGATTTCAACCTCCTTCTTAACAGATTCTCCAAACTTGCTGTCACCCGGAGCCACAGCAGAGAATTTTTGATTCTGAAGCATTATTTGGAAACTCAGCTGCAACCATTTCATATTTTTGCTCATAGCAGCCCTAAAACGCACGGTTCCGGCTCCGAATCTCAAGATTGGCGAAATAGATGAAAACAATTTCCGATTCACATACACATCAGCTGTAAGGTTTTCTCATGAAAAAATCACACATTTCTCTGTTGGCACTCCTTACGATTCTGATTACCGGCAGTCTTATTGCCCGTACGTTCAGAAATGACGGACAGTTCGTCACCCATACCGTTGGAAAGGGCGAATCCGTCAGTCTCATCTGTTTGGAACTGTACGGGTATTATTCAGATGAACTGGGCGATGCGTTTCACAAGGACAATCCTCACATCGAGGACATCGATCTCATTTCAGTTGGGCAGGAGCTCAAATTCCGCAAACCACGGACAGAAGCTAAAGTGAAAACCGAGAAAACGATCCAGACAGAACCTCTTTTTGTCAAAAAGGTGAATGCGGTTCAAGGGGTTGTGACCTATGTGGAAGGTGAGGTGTCATTAAAAAAGAGCAGCGAAAGTGCAGCAATCCCTCTCCCGGTCAATACCATAGTAACCCCGGGAGATAAGATCATTACAGGCAAGGATGGGAAAGCGGAACTAATCATCAACCGTGAGTCGGTAATCAGACTTAAAGAAAACACCCGTATGACCGTGGAGAATTTCCGGGGCAAAGGAAATGAAAAGAAAACCCGACTCGACTGCAGTTCCGGAACAATATGGACCAAAGTTAAAAAAATAAAAGACAAGATATGCCGTTTCGAACTTTCCCTGCCCACCGCCATAGCGGGTGTCCACGGCACCGTTTACCAGGTATCAGTCAATCCCGATGAGGACTCTGAAGTAAAGGTTTACACCGGTGAAGTAGCAGTGAGCGGCAAAAAGGAGGGTCAATCACAGACAGGCGAGCTGAGTGAAGTTTCCGGACCCTCTGAAGTGGCAGGACCAACTGAGGTTTCCATGGAGTCGTGGGTGCATATAGTCCGCTCCATGAGCAAGATTTCCATCAGCAAGGACGGAGAAGCGGGCAAACCCGTCTCATTCAGCAAAAAACCCGAAGACAAATGGGAAGAATGGAATGAGCAGCGGGACAGCAGAATCGCACGTTTGTTCTCGGAGGATTGATGTCTGTTAAAAAGTATGTTTTTCTGTCGGTTGGCACTCTGATACTATGTGCACTGGCATTTCTTCAGCCCTTCAGATTCTTGGGCAACCTCTTCTATGATCTGAATTTCACCTTTTCTCCCGGAAGTACGGCCGACTCGGTTGTGGTTGTGGCAATCGATGAAACCAGCATTTCGGAAGAGGGAGCGATGCCATGGCCGCGCAGCACCCTCGCACGGCTGTTTGAATTGATCGACTCAGCTCAGCCAAAAGCAGTCGCACCCGATCTTCTGTTCCCCCGAAAAGCAGACAAAGTGGGAAATGACAGTCTGGCAGCAGTTTTTTCCCGAATGGACAACCTCTCCCTCCCCTTCAGAGTAGGAGACTTAAGCAAAACAGACCAAAACAATGTCGCCATTCCCAAAAACATTTACAATACCCGTTTTCTCATGCTTCGCAATAAAGAGCTGCTGCCGCACACCTCATTTTTCTCGGGAGGGAAAATTGAAATTGCCGACCCCAAGTTCAAAAGGAGTTCTCGCTACAGCGGGTATTTGAACGTATCGACCAGCACTACGAGCCAAAAACTGCGTGAGGCGATCCATGTGATCAAACTTGGCAATGAATATTTTCCTTCATTCGGTGTTGCAGCCTGCGCGGCATACTTCAAACTCAAGCCGGACAAGCTTGTCCTTGACGGTGCGCCAGGCATTCAATTCGAAGACAGATACCTGCCGCTTACATCCTATGCCGCCACCTCCTTCATTAACTTCAGGCGTCCTGGAGAGAAACTGCGGCTGATATCAGCATCCTCGATCCTGAGCGGCGAGGCAGACCTGAAGGAACTCAATGATAAACTGGTGTTTGTGGGAGTCACCGATCCGGGAGCGAGTGCGGACTTTTTCATTACACCTGTGGGGAATCAGTATCCCGGAGTGGTTGTGTGGGCCAGCACGGCTCTCGACATTATACACGGAACCTGGATCCGTTACGGAGGTGGCTGGAAATCGGTTGCCAACTGGATTCTGATGCTTTTTCTCTTCCCGGGTATGGCTATACTGCTGCCCAACAGAATGAGAATTCTATCCACTATCGGATCAGTAGTACTCATCTGCGGCAGTATCGCAGCCGGCATTCTCTTTTTTCAACTGGAAAACTATTTCTGGAACCCTGCTCCGCACTGCTACGCCTTCATATTCACACTTCTATGGTTAGCCGCTCAGAAAGTCGACCCGTCCCTTTCCGGGATGACCTCGCTTCAGCTTGAGCCGCCTGACTCCAGCAGAGATGTTCTGCCATCGCCCACAGATGAGGATTTCAGAGGTGTTCTCTCCTGCACGGACACTGCTGACTTTGTCACACGTACCGTGGCCAACAAGTCAGGTGTGGATCTGGGCAGAACGACCGCACCCACAACTGTCGAACAGAGGCCCCCGGGAAGAATTCCGCAAGCTGACCAGGAGAGAATACGAGAAATTGCAGGGAACAGAATCGTAAAATGTATAGGTTCCGGAGGAATGGCAGATGTCTATCTGGTATGGAATCCGAGACTTGAAGTATACAGAGCCATAAAGGTGCTCAAGCCCGATCAGCCGTCAAATCTTCTTACCCGTTTTGAGACGGAAATCAAAATCTTCTCCAAATTCGACCATCCCAACATAGTACACTGCTATGGCGTCGGCGAGTGGCATTCTCTGCCCTACCTCGAAATGGAATTTGTACACGGACTGGCCATGGATGAAGTTCTCAGGCGCTGCCGGCTGCTTACCGTGGAACAGACTCTTTGTCTTGGTGTTCTGGTGTGCAGAGCACTGCACTATGCCCACTCGCATTCGGTAACCATTTACGGAAAAGCCTATAAAGGTATCATTCACCGGGATCTAAAACCGGCCAATATACTGTTAAGCCGAAGCGGCAGAGTGAAACTTACCGATTTCGGGATTGCCCGTCCCCTCGACGTTTCTCTTCACACAGGCGAAACTGACGGTATCGTGGGGACTCTGCCGTATCTTTCACCTGAGCAGATTGACGGTGAAGAGATAACGGCTCAGGCCGACATCTATGCATTGGGAGTGACCCTTTATGAATTCATTACAGGAGAGCCTGCATTCCCGCAAAATGAAATTCCTACCCTTATCCGAGCCAAAATCGACGGCAAATGCAAAAAAATCACTCCCTCGGCGAGAATAAGCAAAGATGTTGTCTCTATAATCGAAAGAGCAATGGCCACAAAAATTGAGGATCGTTACCGGGATGCGCAAAGTATGGAATTTGACCTGGAAAAAGCTCTTTTGGCAAAAGTGAAAAACGACGTTCACACTCATTTCGAGGATCTGACCTCAAGAGTCTGGACAAATGAAGGCTGAACCCATATGAGTTCGTTCTATCTTCTAACTGTGAAAGGAACTCAGAAGGGAGATACCTATCTTCTACCGGAAGGGGCGGTTAGCATTGGAAGAAGTTCCAAAAACACCATAGTCCTGCCCTCTGAGGAAAAGTGCGTTTCAGGCCACCACGCAATCATCTACAACTCATCGGGAACAATACTGCTTCAGGACCTGCAGAGTACAAACGGCACTTATGTCAATGGAGAAAGCATTCTGGAATGTGAACTTCAGGTAGGAGATGAAGTAGGTTTCGGAAAAACCGGTCCCCGCCTCAAACTTCAGCTTGCATCAGAGCACGTTTCGATCGAAAACAGGGTTCATTACTCCGAATCCGACATGTTCAGAACAACAGATGAAACTCATCCGACCGTAAAAAAAAAAGCCCGGAAAAGCCCCTGATTCAAAACGGTGTTGCTCTGTCCGAGTCCTCAGAGATTTCATTTACCAACGAAGTCAAAAAAAAGATTCTCCGCAACAGCATAGAATCAGACGACCTGCATGAATTGATGCACAACAGGAACAGACTGAAAAAGATAATCGACTCCGGTGATCTTGAAAATACACATATCAACCTGCTTCAAAAAATGCATGAAGCCGGCAGGATATTCAGAAGAAAAACATTTTTAAACCTTCTCCCGATCGTCATTCTTCTGTTTTCCGCAGTTCTTTTCTTCGGTTATTCATCATTCAGGTACAAAAGGCTGCTTTACCAAGCGCAGAGCCTTAAAACAGATATCCAAGAAGTGGACAGTCAGATTGCGTCCATACACCATAATCCGTACATAAGTGATAATGAATTGAAAAAACTTGTTCAGGAACTCCATACAAAACAGGAGAGTTACTCCGACTTAAGGGAAAAGCTTCATGAGAATGATTATGCCAGCTTCTACTCAACCGATCTCGAGCGCAGAATTTATGATATTCTCATGCGATTCGGAGAAAACGAGTACGTGATTCCTCAGGAGATGATCCAGAAAGTTGGGCACTATGTGGATGCCTACAATGGCAGATTAAGAAAAACAATGGAGAGATATCTGAAACAGAAAGAAAACTTCTTTCCTATGATACACAACGTATTCAGGAAAAGAAACATCCCTCCGGAATTAGCATATGTATCGATGGCGGAAAGCGGTTTCGATACCGAAGCGCTCAGCCCTGCCGGAGCAAAAGGGCTGTGGCAGTTCATGGAAAAGACCGCGGTCGACTTCGGACTCGAAGTAAACACTTTAGTCGACGAGCGGCTCGATCCGGAAAAATCCACGGCCGCGGCGGCGGAGTATTTCAGTGACCTACTTGCAATTTTCGGTAGCAAGAGTTCGGTGATGCTATCCATGGCGGCCTACAATGCGGGAGAAGGCAGGATAATCGGTGCACTGCGCAAGGTAGAAGACCCGGTGAGGCAGAGGGACTTTTGGTATCTCTACAGAATGGGCTGGCTGCCGGATGAAACCTGCGAATATATACCGAGAATACTTGCACTTATGATCATTTCGGAATACCCCAAAGAGTACGGGTTTTGACTCCTCATGCATAGCAGTTCTCAGTTCTGTGTAGCCCGCACAGCTCTCTTTTGAAACATAACTCCCCGGATTTATTTTCTCTCTCTCTTACTCTTTTTCTTTTCTCCTGTAGGTTGCCTCCCCTGCTTCTCTGCCATAATCAGAAATGAACGGGCGAAGCGATAAATCAATAACAGCGCGAAAAGATTCTTTAGAGTTTTGTTGAACCAGGGTTTGACCTTTCTTCTTCTGAACATACTACAGCATCCTTTAGCGAAAGTGAGCTAAACATGGAATATACGACAGGCACAATGGGCAGATGCATTGTTATCAGACTTCACGAGAACGATCCGGTCTATTCCAGCATAGAAAAAGTGGCGGCGGATGAGAATATTCAAAATGGTCTTGTGTTCATGGTGGGCGGAGTTAAGAACGGAGGTGTCGTAGTGGGCCCCCAAGACCAGGATGAAAGACCGCTGAAACCGACAGTGGAACATTTTGCAGATGCGCGTGAAATTGCCGGCACCGGCACCATTTTCAGAAACGAAGAGCACACCCCAAAGCTCCACCTTCATGCCGCGATCGGAAAAGGAACCTCTCCCCTGGTCGGCTGTCCCCGTCAGGGACTAGACTGCTGGCTTATCACCGAAATAGTGATCATTGAATTGAAGGGATTTGATGCCAGGAGAATAAGGGAGAGCGGAGGGCTTGAACTCCTTAAGATTTTCACATCTTCAAATGCATCAGCCTGAACAACCAGAAACATTGAAATCAGGAATCACAAAAGTGTGATCAGCAGCAAAAAATACAACCTGGACAGCTGTAGTGATGTGAAAGCGTTCCGTGAACAGATACTATCCTTTTACAGTCAAAACGGAAGAGATCTGCCGTGGCGAAAGGATTTCGATTCTTATCGTATTTTCATCTCCGAAATCATGCTCCAGCAGACTCAGGTTGAACGGGTCAGATGCAAATTTATTCAGTTTGTGAAAGAAATTCCTGATTTCGAATCTCTTGCCAGAGCGGGCATGAATACAATCTACCCACTGTGGCAGGGTTTGGGGTACAACAGGCGTGCGCTTGCTCTCAGGAATGCTGCACTATTGATAGTTGATCAGCACAAAGGCATACTCCCCGACACCCCCGAAGAGCTTGTCAGACTCCCCGGGATCGGTCCCGCTACCGGGGCGTCCATTACTGCATTTGCGTACAACAAGCCGGTCGTTTTTCTGGAAACGAACATCAGAACAGTGCTTATACACCATTTCTTTCCCGACCACGATCGAGTCCATGACAGAGATCTCTTCAAGACCGCGGAAAAGGTTCTCGACAGAAGAAATCCGAGGATCTGGTATTCAGCCCTGATGGACTATGGAACAGTTCTGAAAAAGGAGGTGGGGAATCTGTCCGGAAAAAGTCTTCAGTTTAAAAAACAGTCTCCATTCAAAGGGTCGAACCGGCAGCTTCGGGGAGCGATACTGAAGATGCTTAATGAAACGGGCAGTGTTTCGATGGACAAGTTGACGGAAAAGGTCAACAGACCCTACGGGCAAGTGATTGATGCAGTCAATGCACTTGTGAAAGAGGCGATGGTCAGAGAAAAAAGTGGAGTTTACAGCTTGATGGAATGAACGGAACGTCTAAACTAATCTGGAAGCGAACCAGATTGAGACGTCCATGATATTTTCTATCTCGTATAGAAATGCTCCGGTTTTCCCGCTTTGAGAAAACCGGATTCAGTAATCTTTGAAAAACGTACTACTTCTCTCCCGCCACCACTTCCGCTATATTTAGTATATGATCCTTCACCCGCCGGTAGCTGTTGAGCATATCCGGAAAAACCGTGCTGAGCATAGGGTCAAATTTATTCTGCGAAAGCCTCTTAAGATGATTGCCCCTCAGATTCCGGAAATGATGAGTGATCGCATCGCCCTGAGTGTTGGCTTTGGAGATGACAGATGCGTTATTCACCTTCAGTGCTTCGAAGACGAGATTGAAATAACCGGATACATAGTCGTGAAGTGATATCAGATCATTTCTCATCACCTCAGGTACTTCTATTCCGGCATTTTTCACTCTGAGATACAGTTTTAAAATTGTGGTTACATAATCACTAAGCGTTTCGAATTCGTCGGCGATACGCATCTGATGCTGGGCCTCTTCGGCCAGACTGTGTGGGATGTTGCCGGCAGAAAGAAGATCGCCCAGAAATACAGTGATTTCCTTCTGCATGCTGTCTAAAATCTCCTCCCGGTGAAAAAGCTTCTTGATCACATCCAGATCATCATTAGGATTTGTGATGATTTCTCTGAGCTTGTCGAGCATTTTTCTGTTGTGCGAGCCCATGATAATGACCTCTTTTCTCGACTGCTCAATTCCCACCATTGGCGTTTCAAGCATCAGATTGTTGAGCTTTGTAAGGCGCGGAGCTTCCCGAAAAGGTTTGTCTGGTACAATTTTCAGAAGCACTGATGCGATTATCGATACAAAAGGAAGGAACACAAAAGTGTTTACAACATTGAAACCGGTGTGCACAGCCGCAATGCCAGCCTGAATGTAGGGATAGGTCTCCGCACCATCCACCATCACTACTGCATTGGGGTCACTTCCAATAATCCAAGGTATAGTTTTTATATAAAAGCTGAAAAGTGCAGTGATCCATATTACACCGGATACGTTGAAAAAGATATGAGCGTATGCGGCTCGCCGGGCATTTGTAGTTGTTCCCAGAGATGCAAGGTAGGCGGTAATCGTTGTACCGATATTTTCACCTAATACTAGTGCTGCGGCTGTCTGGAACTCGATCACCCCGGAAGCAGCCAATCCCATCGTAACACCCAGCGTAGCAGAGGACGATTGAACGATGAGAGTCAGAATACAGCCTACCAATGCGCATTTGAGTACTCCCCAGTAGGTATCTGCAGAAAACGCGTGAAACCATGCTTCAAACTCCGGAATAGAACGAATGGGTTTGAATCCGTCTTTCATCAGCTCCAACCCGAAAAACACCATTCCTATTCCCATTACGGTCATGCCGATGTAACGCAGCTTTTCATTTTTGGAAAAGAGAAAAGCCATTGCAGCCAAACCCATTATAGGCAGGCCATATTTGCCTATATTCAGCACCAGAATCCAGCCGGTTATGGTAGTACCAATATTTGCCCCCATAATGACACCGATAGCCTGCTGGAGGGTCATAAGGCCGGAATTCACAAACCCCACCACCATTACCGAAGTTATTGAGCTGGACTGGATTATGCAGGTAACCAAAGTACCGACCCCGGTTGCCAGAAGGCGCTTATTGGTAACCATGCCGATAAGCTTCCTCAGGCGTTCACCCGCCACGGTCTGCAGCCCTTCGGACATGTTTTTCATACCCAGCAGGAATATTCCCAGACCGCCGATGACACTGAATGCTATAGAAAAAATCAGTGAGGTGTCCATAATTCACTCCGGACGGGGCATAACAGATAGACCGAAAAAGTATTGCCGCCCCGCAACCTTGTGAGGGTTTTGTTAAGATTTGGTGAGAATTCAGTTAGTGTTTTCATGAAGAGGTTTAAAATAACTCAACATATACCTGTGCACAACATTTTTTTGGAATGGTTGAGTTTGAAAAATAAAAAGAGAGCACCTATTACGCTCCGAACAATTAAAAGAGGTATTGGGGATATAAAAATTTTGGATCGGGCAGATAAATTCAGCGGCACTTCGATATTTTTCAACTCCATAGAGTAAGAATCCGAGTTGAAATCCTCACACTCATTAGCTATTTTTGCCCTCTAAACCAAGTATGACTCGTAACAAGGATTTCCAGTATGAACACAGCCGCACTCTCAGACTTTGGCTTCTACTCCGTTCTCACAGACCCGGTCAAAGGCTACGAATATATGACTGAACTGCTGGTTGATTTCCAAATACCTTTTGTGCAGCTCAGGGCCAAGGGTGCGCCAGAAGATTTTATCCGGAAAACAGCGCTGAATATGCGCAGAATCACAGAGGGAAGCAAAACCAAACTGATAATAAATGATGACCCGCATATAGCAGCGGAAGTGGGAGCTGACGGGGTTCATGTGGGACAAAACGATATGCCTTACGAGCAGGTTAGGAAGATCGTAGGAAATGAGAAAATCATCGGCATTTCCACCCATTCACTCCAGCAGACAAAAGACGCCTGCAAAAACAAGCCCGATTACATAGGTATAGGACCAGTTTTTCCTACACCTACGAAGAAAATACCTGATGCGGTGATTGGCCTGGATGGTATGAAAGAGATGCTGTCGGCCGCGACAGTTCCGGGGGTATGCATAGGGGGTATAAATCTTGAGAACCTACCGAGCGTGCTGAAAGCGGGAGCAGTGAACTTCTGCATGGTGAGGCAATTCACAAAATGTGATAATCCGCAAAAAGTATTACAGGAAATTTTGAGAATTCACCAAGAATTATTTGCTTGATCGCTTCAGGCTGTATATGCCGAAAAGAAAACACATATTGGATTTCAATTCCGGATCACCAATATCACAACATAACTGAACTTTCAACTATTTTCCCACATTAAACCAGTTTCGCAGCCTCAGCTTTTCCGCTCGAAAACGACTCTGCCGTCAAGAACAGAAAACAGTGCACACCCCTGGAGCTCTACTCCCTCGAATGCGGTGTTTTTAGCCTTAGAGAAAAAATCGGAAGGATCGACCGACCATTTCACATTCGGATCGACAACGGTAACATCCGCCTTTTCACCATTTTTGAGTGTCCCCCCCGGCAACCCCAGAATGCGGTTGGGAGCGATACTCATTTTTTCCACCATCTGACCCGGCGTAAGGATGTTTTTACCGACCAATGAAGTCATCACGACTCCAAGTGAGGTTTCAAGCCCCACAACTCCGAAAGCCGCGGCATCGAATTCGACATCCTTTTCCTCCGATACATGCGGGGCGTGATCGCTTGCGATAACATCGATCGTACCGTCCACAAGTCCCTCTATCACAGCATCCCTGTCGGCAGCTGTACGCAGAGGAGGATTCATTTTCTTGTTGGTGTCATACAAACCCACGTCCTCATCTGTCAGAGTAAAGTAATGAGGACAAGTTTCCGCAGTAACCTGTATTCCACGTTTTTTGGCTTCGCGGATCATGCGGACCGAACCCGCGGTGGAAACATGAGCTATGTGAATACGAGCACCCGTGTACTCGGCTAAAAGCAGATCCCGAGCGACCCCGATGTCCTCAGCGATAACCGGTATACCTCTGACCCCCAGTCTTGTCGAAACCAAACCCTCATTCATATGTCCCTTGTAACTGAGAGCGGAGTCTTCACTATGACAGATCACAGGAAGGTTGAATGATTTTGAATAGTTGAGCGCATTGCGCATGACACTGGACTTCGCCACCGCTTTGCCGTCATCGGAAACAGCTCTGGCTCCCGATTTTACCATTTCCCCAAACGGAGTCAGCTCTTCACCCTCAAGACCCTTGGTAATAGATCCAATGGGAAAAATGCGGCAGGGACATCCCTCGCCCCGCTGAATCACATAGCGGATTTTCGATTCCTCATCCAGTACAGGAGTGGTATTGGGCATACAGGCAACAGCTGTGAATCCTCCGGCGGCAGCAGCCTGAGTCCCGGTGGAGATAGTCTCCTTATCCTCCCGCCCGGGTTCGCGCAGGTGAACGTGCATATCCATAAGTCCGGGTAAAACCCATGCCCCGGAAGCATCAATGACCCTGGCCGAAGAGTACTCCTGGGGAATTTCATCAGATATGGCCCTTATCACGCCATCAGCTGTAATCACATTTGTAACAGTGTCAATATCCTGAACCGGATCTATCACCCGTCCATTTCGGATAATCAAAGGTTCCGCGGGTGTATTGCTCTGAGATTTATATACAATTCCATACTTTCTTTCAACCATTCTCGCCGCCTCCCAAGAGATAAAGAACTGCCATTCTTACCGCAACACCGTTGGTTACCTGATCCAGAATAACCGAGTTGCCGCTGTCAGCCACATTAGACGCCAGCTCGACGCCTCTGTTGATCGGGCCCGGATGCATTATCACAACATTGTCCTTCAGCCCCGACAGTTTCTCCAGATCAAGCCCGTAGCGGTCCCGATACTCACGGATAGAGGGAAACACCGCACTTGACTGACGCTCAAGCTGAATACGAAGAAGCATGACCACATCCGCCCCGTCAAGCGCCTCATCCAGATTGTCGGTCACCGGAACTCCAAGACTATGGTGATGCTGCGGCAGAAGTGTGGGCGGACCGCACAGCACCACATCCATCCCCATCGTTTTCATCCCCCAGGCGTTGGACCTTGCTACCCGGGAGTGAAAAATATCTCCGATGATCGCTACCTTTAGACCTTCCAAACGGCCCATTTTCTGCCTGATGGTCATAATATCAAGCAGAGCCTGTGTGGGATGCTCATGCAGGCCGTCACCTGCGTTCACAATGACCGCGTCAGTACACTTGGTAAGAAAATAAGGCACACCGGCCGCACTGTGCCGGACAACAACCATATCGATCTTCATCGCCTCGATATTACGGATTGTGTCCTTGAGTGTTTCGCCTTTATTAACAGAACTGGTGGAAGTGGAGAAATTGAGGGGACTTGCTGATAGTCGTTTTTCCGCAAGTTCGAAAGATATCCGGGTGCGGGTACTGTTTTCATAGAAAAGATTGACAACCGTTTTACCTCTGAGAGTGGGGACAATCTTGATATCCCGCTGAAGGACCTCGTAGAAGGAGTCCGCAGTATCGAGAATCAGTTTAATGTCCTCCCGGGAAACCCCCTCCAGACCCAGCAGATGCTGTATCCCGATTTTCATGTACCTAGTCGCCTTTCTCAAATTCCATAAGCCAAAGAGAATCCTCCCCGTCGATTTCCTTCACATTCAGAGATACTTCCTGATTGGCAAGGGTAGTGATCTTTCTTCCCACATAATCCGCTCTTATGGGAAGTTCGCGATGTCCCCTGTCGATCAGAACTGCAAGCTGTATGGTCCGGGGACGGCCGAAGTCCATAACCGCATCGAGTGCGGCCCTGACAGTGCGTCCCGTGTAGAGGACATCATCCACCAGAATAACATTTTTCGCATTGATATCGAAAGGAATATCGGTTACCCTGACCTCAGGCTGTTTGAAGGCAGTTCGGTAATCGTCGCGGTAAAGGGTCACATCCAGCACACCAGAGGGAATGGAAACATCTTCCATTTTGCTTATCTTCTGAGCAATTCTGCTGGCCAGATACACTCCCCTGGTCTGCATCCCTACCATGCACACTTCGGAAAGCTCCGTATGCCTCTCCAGAATCTGATGAGTTATGCGGGTAAGTGCCCTGTCAAGAGCATGGCTGTCCATCAGCAAATCAATTTTTTTCATAGTATTCAAAATAGTTAGAATGAGGTTTTAGGTCAATCACGGAATTACAGACATGATTTTTTCCCGATTTATCGCTTTCCCATTTAAAACTGTAATAATCATTTCTGATATTCGCTCAGTTCGATACCCTTGTTATGCTCGGTAAAGAATTGAAGGTGCCAGTCACTCGGAAACAGCAGTACCTGCTGCCCCGATCCGTCCAGGGCCAGCTGAGCCCCCATGGGTATATGCATCTCGCTCTCTTGCAGAGGCCTATCAGTCAGGACCCAGCGCGCCATGGTCCACGGTGCCGCCTCCAGACGTGACTGAGCCCCATACTCCGCCTCGAGCCGATACTTCACCAGATCAAACTGCAGCGGTCCCACTGCGGCCAGAAGTGGAATTTTCTGATGAGCGGAAGGTATTTCGAACAGGTGAATAAGCCCCTCCTGTATGAGCTGCAGAAGCCCCTCCCTGAACCGCTTGTAGTTGGATGGGAGCGGATTGTGAATATAGGAAAAACACTCCGGAGGAAATCGCGGGATCTCATTGTATTCTATGGAGAGATCCTCGCTGAGAGTATCACCGATCCGGAAAGAATCTCCTCCCACCACCCCTATCACATCTCCCGCATAAGCCTCATCAACGGAAATGCGCTCACGACCGAACACGTTGCTGGAATTGGAAAGCCGCAGATTCCTACCAGTGCGGACGTGAATCACCGACATATTGCGATTGAATTTTCCTGAAACGATCCGGATAAAAGCCATGCGGTCCCGGTGCTTAGGATCCATATTGGCCTGTATTTTGAAAACAAAACCGGAAAACGATTCTTCCGATGGTTTTATTGACCTCTCATTACTTATTCTTGGGAGCGGCGGAGGTGAAAACTCCAGAAAACCGTCAAGTAAAAGCTGAACACCGAAATTATTGGTGGCGCTGCCGAAAAAGACCGGAGTCGTTTTTCCGGCCAGAACATCATCATCACAGAAATCCACTCCTGCATGTTCCACCATCTCCATCTCTTCACAGGCGGTCTCATATGCCGAAGGGCTTAGTCTTTCCTTCACAACCGGATCGGAAAGGCCGTGAGTAGCGACAGGCGCCCGGAAGACACCACCGGGTGTGCGTTCAAAAAAATGGGCCTGAGCGGTCCTGCGGTCGTATACACCTTTGAAATCCACTCCGGACCCCAGGGGCAGATTCATAGGATAAGCTCCGATATTCAGAACCTGTTCTATTTCATCCAGAATTGCCAGTGTATCAAGAGCAGGCCGGTCCATCTTATTAACAAATGTAAAAACAGGCGTATTACGTTTCCTGCATACCTCAAACAGTTTGCGGGTCTGTTTCTCGATTCCCTTACCGCCGTCAATCACCATCACCACCGAATCCACAGCCGTAAGCACTCTGTAGGTATCCTCGGAAAAGTCCTTGTGACCGGGGGTGTCCAAAAGATTGACTCTGAAGCCCTTGTAATCGAAATTGAGAACTGTTGAACTGACAGATATTCCTCTCTTTCGCTCAAGCTCCATCCAGTCCGATACCGTGGAGCGTTCCTTTTTCCTGGCTGTCACAGAACCGGCCAGATGTACAGCCCCTCCATAAAGCAGAAATTTTTCCGTGAGAGTGGTTTTTCCTGCATCCGGATGAGAAACGATGGCGAAAGTTCTTCTGCGGGATGATTCCTGCTGAACTGTCATCTTGTGTTTTTAACTCCCATATGCTGCCTCCGGGCCCGGTCAATAGCGCACAGCTTTCAAACAGACTGAAAACAGCTTTTAATTTTTTTTGATTAATTATCTGCCGGATTACGAACAGACCCGATAAAACGATGTGATATTCTGAAGCGATTATTAACAGAAAACACCCGAAGCGCTGAAAAAAAAAGGGGGATCAAATCCCCCAACTTTCAGATTTCCTCGATTCCGATGAGCGGCTGATCTTTATCCACCGCCTCACCATCCTGCACCAAGACTTTGACGATCTTGCATTTTACCGGAGAGGAGATTTCGTTGAAAAGCTTCATAGCCTCTACGATACACACCTTCCCCCCTGCTTCCACGACATCGCCTTCCTTAACAAAGGAAGGCTTTCCCGGGCCGGGGGCGGAATAGAATGTGCCTACGAGAGGGGCATTAATGGTGCGGCTGAAGGATTCTTCCTTTTTCGCTTCCGGCTCTGCTTGTGCAGCGGAAAGCTGTTCTGCTTTCTTTGCCTGGGGCTGAGCCTGTGCGGCAGCAGAATCGGCCACGGTCACATCCACCGAAGGTTGCGCTGGCATGGATGTTACGGGTGCACTGCCGGCCGGCCTCACAGACAGATGATAATCACCCTTGCGGAACACTATCTCCTCCATCTTCAAACCGTCTATTTTCTGAAGAAGCTCACCGGCAACCCCTTCAATATTCAGAGACGCTGCGGGAGCTGGCGGAGCCTCGGGGCGCTCAGTTTCGGGTTTGGGTTCAGGTTTGGCTTTCCCTTTCAAAAGTTCCTCAACTGCCTCATCCTGCTGTCTGACTTTCTGAAATTCGATTTCTGCAGGTGATTCAGGACGCTCCTCAGAGGGAAGAGCACGCCACTTGAAATACTCAAGTGCCGGTTCAGGAAGAAGCACATAGGAGATGATATCCTCTTCATGCTGAATGAGAGCGGGATCCACACCGTCCGTTGCCTTTGGCAGCATCGGACTTAGCCTATCGGCGGGACGAAATGTGATCGGCTCCTCATCCTTGAGTATTTTCTTGATCATCTTTTCAGAGATAGGGGCTGGCGATCTTCCGTAAAGACCTTTCACATAATCCCTTACTTCATTAGGAACGATCTTGTAACGTTCACCCGAAATCACATTCATGACCGCCTGAGTACCCACTATCTGACTTGTGGGAGTGACAAGCGGGGGATACCCCAGATCCTCGCGAACTTTGCTCACTTCATCCAGTACCTCCGGAAGTTTGTCAAGCGCCTTCTGCATTTCAAGCTGAGAGCGGAAATTGGAGATCATCCCTCCGGGAATCTGATGGATAAGAATCTCCGGATCTATGTAAGCGACCGAAGCAGATGAAGTTTTACGCTTGGGGGCCAATTCGGCAAAATACCTGGCGGTCTTTTCCATGGCCTCCATATCAAGTTCTGCCGAATAATTAGTCTCCGAGAAAATTGCAGCCATAGTTTCCACCGGAGGCTGGGAAGAAAAGCCGGACATGGGCGAAATGGCACAGTCGATTGCTCCGGCACCGGCTCTTACACCTTCCACATAAGTCGCAATCGCCATTCCGCTCGAGGCATGGCAGTGCAGCTGAATCGGAATATTCACTTCCTTCATAAGTGCCGAAACAAGACGTTCTGCGGAGATCGGCGAGAGAATCCCCGCCATATCCTTTATACAAAGAGAATCGGCTCCCAAAGCCACCTGCTCTTTTGCATACTGCACGTACTTTTCAACCGTATGTACAGGTGATAACGTGTAGGCCAGAGTTCCCTGAGCGTGCCCGCCGTGTTTTTTAACAGCTTTTATCGCGGCTTCCAGATTTCTGGAATCATTGAGAGCATCGAACACTCTGAAAATGTCAATCCCGTTTTCACACGCCAGAGCCACAAAACGATCCACCACATCATCAGCATAATTACGGTAGCCAACCAGGTTCTGTCCTCTGAGAAGCATCTGCAAAGGAGTGTTCTTCGCCTTCGACTTGATGAGACGAAGACGCTCCCAAGGATTCTCCCGCAAAAAACGAAGACATACGTCAAAAGTCGCTCCTCCCCAGACCTCAAGAGAGTAATACCCGACCTTGTCGATGACATCGATGATATTCATGATATCATCGGTTCTCATGCGGGTGGCCCAAAGAGACTGATGAGCATCACGCAGAGTCGTGTCGGTCACTCTGAGAGGTATTTTGTGCAGTTGGTCTTCTGTTTTGCTTTTTGGTGATTTGGTCATGACGGGAATTCCTCTTGAAAGTTATTTGGTGAATTTTCCCATGGCCGCAAACTTTTCAAACCGTTTTGCCATTAATTTCGATAATGAAAGGGATGATAGTTTTTTCAGATGTTTCAGAACAGTTTTTTTAATCTCATCTGCGGTCCCCTGGTGATTATGATGCGCTCCTCCCGCGGGTTCCTGCACGATTTCGTCAATCACACCCAGGGAAAGAAGTGACGTGGCGGTGATCTTCAGCGCCTCGGAGGCCTGAGGTGAAAAGGAAGCATCGCGCCACAGAATGGACGCACAGCCCTCGGGAGAGATGACAGAGTAAACCGCATTGGAAAGCATAAGCACCACATCCGCAACCCCGATTCCCAGTGCGCCGCCACTTCCTCCCTCACCTGTCACTATAGTGACAACAGGGACTTCCAGTCTTGCCATTTCGGTCAGGTTGCGTGCTATTGCCTCGGCCTGCCCCCGTTCCTCAGCTTCCAAACCGGGATATGCTCCCGGAGTATCGATGAAAGTAACGACCGGGATGTTGTACTTTTCAGCCAGATGCATCAGCCTCATAGCTTTGCGATACCCCTCCGGCTGGGCCATTCCGAAATTCCGTTCTATATTCTCTTCAACATTCTTTCCCTTGCTGTGCCCGATCAGCATGACTTTCTGATTATCCAGAGTCGCGAATCCGCCAATCAGCGCATGATCATCACCGTAGCAGCGGTCTCCATGGAGTTCTACAAAATCTGTAAACATCAGCGAGATGTAATCATGAAGAACAGGACGGCGGGGGTGACGGGCAACCTGAACGGTTTGCCAGGGAGAGAGATTGCCATAGATCTCCTTCTTGCGCTCCTCGCACTTTCTCTCCAACTCCTCTATCTGAGCGCTGAAATCGCCTTTATTCTCAGCCGCAAGAGTTTTGAGCTTATTTATGGCTTTTTCCATTTCCGCTATAGGCTTTTCAAAATCAAGCTCACGTTCCATGATGCCTCTTACCGGTTGTAATATGAAAGGATTCTGTAAAGAGTGCTCTTCATCTCTCTCCGATGTACGACTTTGTCAATGAAGCCATGCTCCATCACAAATTCCGCCGTCTGGAAGTCAACGGGAAGTTTCTGTTTGATCGTCTGCTCGATCACCCGCCGTCCGGCAAATCCCACTAACGCTCTGGGCTCGGCCAGGTTCACATCCCCCACCATCGCATAGGAAGCCGAAACACCGCCTGTGGTGGGATCAGTCAGAACTGAAATGTAGGGAATTTTTCTTTCATTGAGACGGGAAACAGCAGCACAAGTCTTGGCCATCTGCATCAGGGAGAGAATTCCCTCATGCATTCTGGCACCTCCGGAAGCGGAAAACACAATATAGGGGATTTTGTGATCATAAGCGTAGTTAGCCGCCAGTAAAATCTTCTCACCGGTACCCGACCCGAGACTACCGCCTAAAAAACGAAAATCCATCACTCCGATAACCACTTCGAGACCGTTAATCTTACCGGTCCCAGTCACAATGGATTCATTCAGCTTAGTTTTTGACCGTGCCTTCTCCACCTTATCCACATAGCTTCCCTTGCTATCTATGAAGGCCAGAGGGTCCGAAGGCCGGATCTGCTCATACATTTCCTTGAAGGTTCCAGAATCGAGAGTAAGACCGATGCGCTCATAAGCGGTCAGTTTTCCATGCCAGTCACAGTTTGGACAGACACTCCGATTGTTGCTGAAATCCTCTTTGAAAATATGAGCGCCGCAGGATCTACAGCGGATCCATATCTCATCCTGAAGCTTTTTCTTGGCCTCTCGTTCGGATTTGGTCTTGATGAACCAAGGCATACGTCAGTTCCCCGATGGATTGAATTCAAAAAATGCTTATCGACAGCTGGTTCTCACACCGAGGGAGTTCCCCCTCACAAAACCAGAGTAAACTTACAATATAAATTGTGGATGGGTTTGGTAAACATTTTCTGCGGTAATACAAGATTGTCACAACCGTGCGATCGCATTTTGAATCGGACATTTTGTACTGACTCGGTATAAACAACCCGGATATTTGGAACTCTTAACTTAAAAATGTATGGAATTATTTCAAAATCGTGCTGTCTTGAAGTAAATTGTGAGCCAAAGGAAAGGGCAATCAGATCTGTATGACCGGCCTTAATTCATTGCCATACCGTCCAGTTTGGTATATAATAATGATAAGAGCCTATTGAATGAACAGACAACCCGGCTTGATTTGATTCTCTAACGGATGGTTACGTGAAAATTCCTGAATTCAAAAAATTCTGCACACAATTCGGAAAAACAGGCGAAAAACCAGTATTCCGAATTGTGTTGTTGAATTCAGTATTCGTGTTTTTCAATGCGGCGATTGCCTCCGCCGCCTTCATTCTCCCGCTGAAATGGTACATCCTGCTTCCTATGCTCGCAGTTCTCCTTCTGTGGAACTGGTTTTTCACTTTTTCACTGAACAAACAGATGGAGTCGGATGCTGCCGCCATCAAAAAAAACGGTCTTCTCTTCAGACGCTTCCAGAACACAGCCAAATACTTCGAAAGCATCCTCCAGGACACCACAGACATAATCATCTCACTGGATAAGGACAACTTCATCTTCAAATTCAACAACGGTGCTCAAAGCCACTTCGGATACAGCCAGGAAGAAATTCTGGGAGTGCCCTTTGAAAGCCTTTTCATAAACCCTGAAGACAGGGAAAAGATCCATCGTCCAATAAAGAGCGGATCTAAATCCACCAGCGCGGAAGTGCCGATGAAGACCAAATCCGGGCAGAAAATCATAGTCAACATGTGCATCTCCAAAATGAAAGACGGTGGCTATGTGGTTACAGCTCAGGACATTACAGAAAAAAAGAAGCTTGAAGAAGAGCTCAAGAGTAAAAACGAGCAACTGAACAAACTTGCCATAACCGACAACCTGACCGGACTATTCAACTCCCGCCATTTCTATAAAGCCATCAAGGGCGAACTTTCCCGACTCAAGCGCTATCCGGGACGAAAACTGGCCATCATCTACATGGATGTGGATCGCTTCAAGGAATTCAACGACACAGAAGGTCATCAAATGGGAGATCATGTCCTCAGATCCCTGGGGAAAGTGATAGAGGTATGCATCAGAAAAGATGTAGATGCCGGGTTCAGATACGGTGGTGACGAATTCGTCATCATACTTCCGGATACCGATATGCACCAGGCCAAAGTAGCCGCTCAAAGAATCCAGAATCAGTTCGGGGCATTCAAATTCGGTCAAACCAGCCTGTCAATCGGAATTGCAGACGCACTGCCGGATGATGATGAGAAAACACTGGTGCGGCGAGCCGATTTCGCGATGTACAAGTCAAAAAAAGAGGGAAAGGCCAGCATTACCCTTGCCGAACAGTGCCAGGATTCAACTGAAGCCGTCCAGAACACATGAACATGCATATAGCTCCGCTTGCCGCCACGTTGAGCGACTCCACAGCCTTTTCCAAAATCGGTATTCTGAACACACGGTCAGAGGAGCAGAGCACCCCTCTGGTCAAACCACTTCCCTCACTGCCCAAAGCAAGTACGTGTTTTGAAAGACCCGTGAAATCAACATTTTCACTTCCACCCAGATCCGCAGATATCAGTTGATAACCGGACTTTCTGAGCTGAGACACACACTTCAAGTAATCATCCGTTCTTCTGATCCAGACAGAAAGCACCGAACCGGCGGTGGACTGAACTACCTTGGGAGAAAAAGGATCTGCACAGTTTGCACTCAGAATGCACCCGCAATAACCCAGAGCCGCAGCACTGCGGATCAGGGAACCCACATTTCCCGGGTCCTGGACGTGTTCCAGAAGCAACACCGCATTGCCTACATTCAGAGGCAGTTGGGATGAATATACCTGAGGAGGTATTCTCACCACCGCGGCTATTCCCTGAGGTGTGCGCGAAGAACAGATGGAACTCATTTTCTGAGAGGAAATGATCCGTGCACAAACAGAATGATTTTCATACTCTACGACCATTTCTTCTGTGCAAAGGAGCTCGTCAACATCATTTTCATGCTGGGACAACACCTGCTCCACAGCCCGCTTTCCCTCGATCAGAAAGAAACCCGACTCCCTCCTGACTTTAGACTGAGACAATGATTTATACCATGCCAGAGGTTTCAGAGTTCACCCCACCTCAAATGATCCAGTCACAAAACAGAAAAGAGAAGAGCCGATCTTCAGCGCTTCTCTTAAGACTTCATCGACATATCTTTATCAGGCTATCAGGACTGCTTTTTCTTTTCCTTAATTCTGGTGGCCTTACCTACTCGTCCGCGCAGATAGTAAAGCTTTGCCCTGCGGACACGTCCCCGCTTGATAACCTTGATATCAGAGATCAGCGGTGAATGGGCGGGAAAAACCCGTTCCACATAGACATTTCCGGATGACTTGCGCACTGTAACAGTGTAGCCGATTCCGGAACCGCTTGTCTGAATGACAACGCCCTGGAACTGCTGGATTCTTTCCTTGTCCCCTTCACGAATTGTAAAGGACACGTTGATCGTGTCGCCGGGCCCGAAATCCAGCTTACGATCGGTCAACTGCTTCTTTTCCACCGCTTTAATGATATCCTGCACCGGACACCTCCAATTTTTGTACCGTATGACTATTAGTTTATTTTCCTGACCTAAACCTTCACCCTTTTTCCAGAAGATCGGGCCTGCGCTGCCGCGTTATCTCCAATGCCTTCTCATGCTGCCACTTTCTGATGTTTGCATGATGTCCGCTCAGAAGAACTTCAGGCACCCTTACTCCCTCAAACATCTCCGGCCTGGTATACTGAGGATGACTCAGCAGACCTGAATAAAAAGAATCCGCCTCGGCACTGTCCCTGTTGCCCAGAGCCCCCGGGAGCAGTCTGGTGACCGCATCAACCAGTACCATCGCCGGAATCTCTCCTCCGGACAAAACATAATCCCCGATCGAAATCTCCATATCCACATACTTGTCCTGAATTCGCTGGTCGATTCCCTTGTAACGCCCGCACAGAATGATAAGAGACTTTCGAGGCAGAAGACTCTTGACTGTTTCCTGGTCCAGAAGCTTTCCCTGAGGGGTCATATACACCACCAAAGGAGAATGCTCCTTCAGCCTTTCCCTTGATGCGGTTATAGCTTTTGCAAGCGGCTCGGGTTTCATGAGCATTCCCGCATCGCCCCCGTAGGGATAATCATCAACAGTCTGATGCTTCACATCTTCGGAATAATCCCGGATATTGTGTATGTCAATGGTAACAAGTCCCTTCTGAACAGCCCTTTTTATGATGCTGTCCGAAAAGGCACCCCTGAACATTTCCGGAAAGAGTGTCAGTATATCAAAGAACATCCTCTACAACCTCAAGCACGGAAGAAACCGCTAGAGCAGCTCCTCCAAATAGGACCAGCGCACTATTATGCGCCCCGTCTCCTTTTCCACCTTCAACACAGCATCCTGGTTGTAAGGTATCAGAACTTCATGACCGTCCTTCAGTGACACATCAAAGGCGTCCGTTGACGGCAGATTGACAACATCCTTCACCACTCCGAGCACCTCCCCCGTCTCATCACTGACCACAGACAGGCCTTCCAGCTCGAAATGATAATAGTCCCCCTCTTTCAGAGGAGGAAGCAAATCCTGAACTATATGGATCTTCTTGCCGTTGAGTTTTTCCGCCTCGGTCCGGTCATGTGCCGCACTGAAAAGTGCAACAAAACCTCTTGGCCGCTCCTGTACTTTTTCCAGAACCGTTTCCTGCAGGCCCGAATCATCCGAACCTATAAGAACTGCAACCGGCGGCTTCAGCTGCCCGAAAGTCTCGCCGAAGGGCTCAACCGCACAATACCCCTCAAGGCCTATAGCCCGTCTGATGGCCGCAATGGCAATATGCTCCTGAGGCATGATTCCTCTTCAGCAATCTGAAACTAGGATTCGCTCTTCTGCTTATGCGGCTTCGGCCTGCGCTTGCGCTCCGGCTTGCGCTCGATGTTCATCTCTTCGGGAGACAAACCCTTTTCGAGCCCTTCCATTTTCTCGTAAAAACGATCCTGCTTGAGAAGGTTCTTCACAGTAAGAGTGGGAATAGCACCCTGCTTTATCCAGTAGGCAACCCGCTCTGTTTTGAAATCAAAGGCTTTGGGAGTTGCAGTGGGATCATAGACACCGACCATCTCAAGAAAACGACCGTCACGCTGTGTTCTGCTGTCAGCAGCAACAATACGATATTTGGCAATCTTTTTTCTGCCCACCCGGGCCAGACGAAGTTTTACCGGCAAGATTCTCTCCTTGCACAAGTGATAGGTTTATGTTTTGTTTTCATTATCAGAAAGGTGACAAATTGCGCAAAGCGGCATTCTGACCACGCTTGCCTGCAATCTTATTCATCTTCTTCATCATCGATTTCATACTGTCGAACTGCTTGAGCAACTTGTTCACATCCTGCACAGTAGTACCGCTCCCCGCAGCTATTCTTCTCTTCCGGCTGCCGTCGATAATGACCGGCTTCTCCCGCTCCTTGCGGGTCATGGAACAGATAATCGCCTCTATCCTCACCAACGCACTGTTGTCGATATCGGCATCCTTTATCTGTGATCCCACTCCCGGTATCATCGCCAACAGATCACCAAGAGGACCCATTTTCTTTATCTGACGAAGCTGATCGAGAAAATCCTGCAGAGTGAACATATTCTTGCGGATTTTCTTCTCCAGCTTTTTACTCTTCTCGACATCCACCGTCTCCTGAGCCCGTTCCACCAGTGAAACGATGTCACCCATCCCCAGAATGCGGGAAGCCATTCTTTCCGGATGAAAAAGCTCAAGCCCGTCAGGCTTTTCACTCACACCGATATACTGAACCGGCACCCCGGTCACATCGAGAATCGAAAGCGCCGCTCCACCTCTGGCATCACCGTCCATCTTGGTGAGAACCACACCGGTGAAATTGATCTCGTTGTGAAACTCTGTGGCCACATTGACCGCATCCTGGCCGGTCATGGCATCCGCCACAAAAAAGATCTCATCCGGTTTGGCCAGAGAACAGATCTCCTTAAGCTCCGTCATCATTTCTTTATCTATGTGAAGCCGTCCGGCCGTATCTAGTATGACCAGCGAGGCGTCATCCCGGCGAGCCTGCTCCAGAGCATCTCTGGCTATCTGCACCGGTTTGGCCTGACGGTCAGAATATACCGGTATGCTCAGAGACTTCCCAAGCGTCTCCAGCTGATCTATGGCGGCAGCTCTGTATGTGTCACAGGCCACCATAAGGGGTCTGTGACCCTGCTTTCTGAAATGAAGTGCCAGCTTGGAACAGGCGGTTGTCTTACCCGATCCCTGAAGACCGGCAAGCACCACTACATTAACCCGATTGGTATGAAACCGTACCTGCCGGGCCGCACCTCCCATAAGAGACGACAGCTCATCATGCACCAGTTTCACAAACTGCTGTCCGGGAGTGATACTCTGCAGCACATCACTTCCAAGAGCCTTCTGCTTCACCGCGGAGGCGAACTTCTTCACCACCCTGTAGTTAACATCGGCCTCAAGCAGCGCCCGCTTCACATCACGCACCGCTTCAGAAATGTTTTCCTCGCTCAGCTTGCCGCGGCCGCGCAGCTTCTTGAAAATCGAATCAAATCTATTGGATAATTCTTCAAACATATAGTCTTTCACCTAACAGCTGCTCAAAATACAGCTATCCGAATCTTCAGAAATTACGTTTTGGAACATATACAGCACAAGAATTATACTTATTTCGATTATGGACCCCTACTATTTCATGACAAAAGCATTTCAGGAAGCCCTCAAAGCACTGGATGAGGGCGAGGTTCCCGTCGGCGCCATCGTCGAAAAGGACGGCTCCGTCTTAGGCAGAGGCTACAACCGAGTGGAATCACTCAAGGATGCCACCGCCCATGCGGAAATAATAGCCATTACCGCCGCAGCCAACCGCCTTTCAGACTGGAGGCTGTCCGGGTGCACTCTCTACGTCACCCTGGAACCATGCCTCATGTGCATGGGAGCGCTGATGCAGTCCCGTATCGGTTCCATTTGTTATGCCGCCAAGGACCCCCGCGCCGGAGCGGTCGATTCCTTCTTCTACCGCCAGGAGATCGAAAGATCCTACGGCTACTTTCCCCAGATCTCCTCGGGTGTGATGGAAAACGAGAGCAAGGGCCTTCTGAGCTCGTTTTTCAAAAAGCTGCGAAAAGAGGGCCAAAAAGGTGATACACCATAGCATCTACATTATCTCACTTTCCCCTAAACCATTCCAGCCATTTTCACCACATTAGAATAAGACAGATATCCCGACCGGTATAACACTTAAAAGAGATATGAACAATCTGCAAGCAGGGCAGCATACCCCCGATATCCTCATCTAGTAGTTTTTTATAAACAGCAGAAATGCAATTTTTCCCAAAGGAGCTATTCATGAAAAGAACACTGCGAAGAGCGGTCACCGTGGCAGCACTGCTGACTTTACCGTTTAAGCTTGCAGCCGGACCCGACGACATCCGCCTCAACCAGGTCGGCTACTACCCCCAGGACAACAAAGTGGCCATAGCCATCGAAACCGAGGCATCCATTTTCGAAGTCATAAAGACATCCAATTCGGAGGTGGTCTTCACGGGAGATCTTTCAGAAGAAGAAAGCTGGAACCAATCAGGTGAAACAGGTAAGCAGGCTGATTTCAGCGATCTGACCGAACCGGGAGAATACAAAGTCAAAATCATAGATTTGGGAGAATCACATCCGTTCACGATTTCCGATGACGTTCTCAAAGAAGTCGCTTTCGCTTCTCTGAAATCCTACTACTTCCAGCGGTGCTCCTACGAGCTGCTCCCCGAGTATGCAGGAGAGTGGGCCAGGCCCTCCGGACACCCGGACCTGGGAGTGACTCTTCACGAATCCACCGGGAAATCCGGCACCATTGATGCCCCCTACGGTTGGTATGATGCGGGCGATTTCGGCAAGTACATAGTCAATTCCGGAATCACAACCGGAACACTTATAGCCACTTATGAACTCTACCCTGACTACTTCGGTGACAACACCGGGATACCGGAATCCGGAAATGGTAAGCCCGACATTCTGGATGAGATCAAGTTCAACCTCGACTGGATGAAATACATGCAGGATGAGGACGGGGGAGTATTCTTCAAACTCACCACCGCCGGATTCCCCGGAACCATAATGCCCCACCGGGACACAAAAGAACGTTACGTTATCGGAAAAAGCACCACTTCCGCTCTTGATTTTGCCGCCGTGATGGCCATGGCAGGGCGGGCATTCCAGAGTTATGATGCAG
The DNA here is from genome assembly GCA_046538945.1 of Chitinispirillaceae bacterium. GTDB lineage: Bacteria > Fibrobacterota > Chitinivibrionia > Chitinivibrionales > Chitinispirillaceae > JAEZKC01. Next base: position 83,058 of record JBKHHW010000001.1, read on the forward strand.
AATACGCACAGGACTGCATAGAGCGGGCTGAACGGGCCTGGGAGTGGGCAGTTGCCAATCCCGGCGTAGAATTCGAAAACCCGACCGGTATCAGCACAGGCGAGTACGGAGACGGTGGCAATTACAGTGATGAATTCAACTGGGCTGCTGCGGAACTTCTTATTACCACCAAAAAAGATGAATACAGCGCATTTCTTTCTGATAATGATCTGAAGTATTCGCTTCCCGGCTGGCAGAATGTGCAGGGGCTGGCGGCATTATCTCTGGCCATACACGAAGACGAGCTTTCTGAATTGGGCCTGAACTTCAGGCAGATCAAAACATCCATCACCGACCAGGCAGATATCTACAGAGTAAATGTAAGCACATCATTATATCGCATTCCAAACCTGAACTTCAACTGGGGTTCAAATTCCAACTTCGGCAATGCAGGAATAGCCCTGATATATGCCTATAAACTTACTGGAACAAGGAGATATCTCGAGGCTGCAAAGGAAGTGGCAGATTACCTTCTGGGTAAAAACGCCACCACGTACTGCTTTGTAACAGGCTACGGTTCAAAACCACCCATGCACGTCCACCACAGAGCTTCCGGTGCCGATGATGTGGAAGCGCCGGTGCCGGGACTGATTGCCGGTGGTCCGAACAACGGTAAACAAGATGAGAGCAGCCGGGTTGTCTATCCCTATTCGGAACCTGCCAGAAGCTATGTAGATAACGAACACAGCTACGCTTCAAACGAAGTGGCCATCAACTGGAACGCTCCGCTTACTCTGCTGCTTGCCGCTCTCGATGCGGAACTGGGAGACAATGCAGGCTCGCCCATTATGAGCAGAAATATATCCACCTCTCACGGCCACATCAGAATCCAGGCCTCGGGCGATGCGCTGAAAGTGTCCTTCAACATGCAGAAGAAGGGAACAGCCCGGATCTCTCTTTACGACATGAAGGGAAGTCTGGTCAGAAATATTTCCCTGGGAGCGAAAGAGAGTGGCAACCAGACTTTCACTTTAAACAATGCGTCTCTTGCAAACGGAGTCTATCTGATGAAGGTGAAAGCAGGAGACCAGGAGCTTGTCTCCAGAATACAACCTGTTAAATAATTTGCCATAGAGAGTGTCGATCAACAACCGGCCCGCTTTTTCCAAGCGGGCCTTTTTCATATACAACTAGTCTGAATACGGTATAGAAAGAAGCGGGCAGGGCGAAGAGCGAACCGTTTTCTCTGTCAAAGTGCCCGCAAGTTTCCTTGCCAGACTATATCTGCCCTTTGTGCACATCAGAATCAGATCAGCATTGTAGATTTCCGCTGCATGCGCGATGGCGTCCACCACCGATTCGGACCTCACGGTTTCCAGCCAGTGAACTTTTTCCGGAGACGGCCTCTTGATTTTAGGAAAGCCGGTTCCGGAGTGCAGCCCTATCACAGTGGGCTTCACTCCCGGCAACAAGGTGAGAAAACGGTCAAGATACCTCATAGTGAAATCGTAGGATGAGGAATCGGCCAGAGGAAGCAGTATGGTGTTGAGATTCAGACGACCAGTCTCCTCATCCACAAAGCTTCTGCCGTTGTCCGGCACAAAAATGGTTGCCGCAGGAAAATGATCACAGAGAGACCGGGAAAGATCCGATGAGAAGATCCGGCTCAGGGAGGAGTGGTTCTCCACTCCCAGCACCATAAGATCGTGAGGTCTTTTGTCAAGCCTCCGGAGGATTTCCCTTCGTTTGTTCCCATTCTTCACCACCTTTTTCACCTTAAGTCCGATCTGAGAGAGATCACTGCGGTGAGAACCGGAAGGCAAAACTCCCCATTTCTCCAGAACGCCCCTCACACCCAGATGTTCAAGCGCCTCCTCCTCCGACCTAACATCCACTATCTCGAATTCACCCTGAGTCACCTGCGCCAACTTGAGAGCGTGCACAAACGGAACCAGCGTGTTGTCAGCCCTGTATACTGGATAGATCACTTTCAAACCGGTTGTCTTCTCCTCGCCACTGGCAAACTGCATCTGACTCTGCTGATCCATAATTTTCCTCCCGTTGCCCAGTCTCTGATCTGTTTTTTCTTCAGAGCAGATGAATTAATGTATTTCAGGGCGAAAGCATGTGAAACTTTTATTTTATAGACAGTGCCAATTTTTACCCGAAACCATGGAGAAATACCTCTTATGAACAGCTGGAACCTGCAGTCACTCAAGGAAGTCCTCCACAATCCCGAAGAACTGAACGCAGCCCAATCAGAAACACTGCTGCATCTCATGAACCGCCACTTCCCCCCTCAACGCTTCGAAAAACAACTCGAACAGCGCCGCCGCGCTCTGAAACACGCAGCCCAGTCAAAACACCTGCTCGAAGGAACCCACCAGCACTTCCCCGACTTTCTCAGCCACTCCCAACTCGACCCCTCCCCCCTATCGCTCAAAGGCTGGGGAATCGTGTTCACCGCCGGAGGGGAAGGTGAACGGCTCAGACTCAGTCTGCTCTCCCAGGGGGTCCCCGCGGATGAACTCAAAGAGTTCACCAAAGCGACCTACCCCCTGAAAGGTTTCTTCAAGAACTACGGCACTCTCCACACCAATTTGGCCATGACCTCCTGGATGTGCAGAGAAACCGGCTTCGACATCCCGGTGATCATCACCACCGGCCCGCAAGGGTCCATCACCCACAGGGTGATCCCCCGCATTCTCGAAGAGAACAGCAATTTCGGGCTCAAGAACATCCGCCTGGTCGCCCAGGATGAAAGACTGCACTTCACCCTGGAGGAAAAGATCGTCTGCCAGATCACGGATGACACCCCCTGCCCGGTTACCCAGCCGGATGAGACTGGCGGCCCTCTGATGAAACTAAAGCAAATATCAGACACAGACTCCATATCCGCACTCGACTGGCTTTCGGAACTGGGATGCGAAAAGATCCTGGCCGTGCAGGCTACGGCTCTCTACGACCGAGATATGCTGCCGCTCATGGCCCGCGCAGCCCAAAACAGCGACTGCCTGGGTGTGGGTATCCTCCGCACCTCTTTCGAGCCCAAAGACCCCTTCGGCACATTCGTTTCACTCGAACGGGACGGCAGCACTTTCACCAGCATCATAGAACAGGACATCAGAAACGACGCGACCCGCAGCGTGAAAGACCCAAGCGGAAGATTTCACCTTCCCTTCAATACCGGCTTCTACGCCTTTGACTGCAACATTCTGCGCAAACACGACCTTCCCGACTACGCCACCCCACCGAAACAGATCCTGCCCGACCTCCCCCGTTCGCCAAAAGTCGGCTACGCGGCAACGGACATCCTGCCCCTGGGATCGAGTCCCATAATCCTCACGGTCGATCCACAGATGTACGGGGTCATCAAAACAGCGGATGATCTGGAGAAACTGACCCAGGCCGGCATTCAGTACGGTCTTAAAGAAATCTGTGCAAAGGTGGAACAAGACTTACCAAAAAGGTAGTTTTATACTATGAAGATCATTTCAGTACTGAATCACAAAGGCGGAGTGGGGAAAACCACATTCACGGCAAGCACCGCCCAGGCGCTTGCCCTCACTGGACACAAAGTGCTGGCGATCGATAACGACAGCCAACACAATTTATCCTCTCTTCTGAATGTGGGAGTAAACCAGCCCAACATTCTGGATGTCTACACGGCCGCCCCGGAAGAATCGCCGGAACAGTTGCTCCGGTCTGTCGTTAAAACCGATCTGGGGGGACTGCACCTCATCACCTCCTGCCGCGATCTTCTGGACAGCACCGTAACAGACCCCCAGCACCTGAAAAACTGCCTTGAAGCCTGCAGTCTTGAACGATTCTATGACTACATACTGATCGACAATGCTCCGGGGATGGACCGGCTCCAGGCTGCAGCCGTCAATGCCAGTGATGAGATCTTCGTCCCAACCGAATTAAGGCAGTTTGCAGTAGACGGTCTGGTGGAAATGGAACAGGTGCTCAAATCCCGATACCCCGAAGCAGCGAAAATCACCAGAATCATTCCCAATTTCTACAGAAACATAAAGCGGCAGAACACCTTTATCGCCGCTCTCAACAAACTGTTCCCGGGGAAAGTCACCTCAACCTGCATTCCCATGGATTCAGTGTTCGATGAGGTGGTCACCGAAAGAAAAATTCTCTTTCTTCACCGACTCTACTCCAAAGGAGCGGCATACTACATCAAACTTGTACAGGAGCTGTTCTCCTTTCAGGAAAAAAGCGTGCGGAGCTCTATTGTCAAAAAAAGAAAAGAACACATAAGCAACGAAGCACGCCAGAGATACTACGAAAGACAAGCCGAGGTAAGCAAATGAGTGAGAAAAACAGAGGCGAACCGGTATTTACAAACATCGATGAAGTTCTGGCAGACAGAATAGTGTCCCGGTCGAAAGAAAATGCCGGTATCGATGATGAAGAATCACAAACAACAGACATTGACGAGCCGGCCCAGTTTCCACAGGACAGGCCTGATCGCACACTCCTGTTAATCAAGGCGATTGCAATAGCACTGGCAGGTGCAGCAGTTTTCTTTCTTCTACGATCCAGAAGAAAGTAATCAGAGCAGAGGTGTTTTGCAATTGTAAGTTTAGGTTAGCCCGAAATCAGATCACCCTACCGTCACACCAGAAAAACACACAACAACTGCGTGCAGTGTAACTCCCAGCCAGAATCATCTAAGCAAAATGTATATTGTGCATTCCAAATAAACCGTGATGCACTCACAGCTTCGATTCAGAGCTCATCGGGAGTAAGACCACACAGGAGATCATGAATGCAAAACAGATGGAATGACAGCGAACTGGAGGATCTCAAAGCACGATATTCCATTTCAGGTTTCGAAAAGAATCTGATTCTGCAGTCATATGCCACAAGGCTTCTTGGCAGTGAATCAGACCTGACAATGCACGGCGGAGGGAATACTTCTCTGAAAACGAGCCTGAAATCGATCATCGGCAAAGACCAGCCCATGCTGCTGGTCAAGGCATCCGGTTGTCCTCTCGATTCCGTCACTCCGGAAAAATTCGTAGGCCTGGACCTGGATTTCCTCCTGGAACTTCAGAAGCTCAAAGCGCTGGATGACGACATAATGGCTAAGGAATTCAAGCTCCACCTTCTTTTTCCACATTCATCTCTGCCCTCCATCGAATCCCTGATGCATGCGTTCATCCCGTTCAAATTCGTGGACCATTCCCACCCTTCAGCCATACTTTCAATAGCAAACCGCAAAGACGGAGAAAAACTGCTTATCGAGTGCTTCGGAGATGAACTGGCTATAATACCCTATGCCAAAATGGGCTTTGATCTGGCAAAAGCATCCTCCCAGGCAGTGATCAAAAAGCCTGGATGCAGAGGACTGGTCATCCGCCATCATGGCCTGGTCACCTGGGGAGAATCTGCCCGGGAAGCATATGACACCACCATCGATCTGGTAACCCAGGCCGAAATGTTTCTCGCTCAGAAGCATAGCCGCTCGATTCCCGTTTTGTCTGATCTTGCAATCTCAAAAAAGCACCGTATGTACACGGATCTGGCGCCAGCCATACGCGGTGTTCTTTCACCCCGCAAAGAAGACACTGACATTCCTCTTGAAAAAAGAACACTCAGGCTGCTCTGTACCGAAGACATTCTTCAGCTTCTCAACTCAGAACAGGGAAGAGAAATCCTGTCGAGTCCACCTCTCACTCCGGACTACCCCATACGTATCAGAATACGGCCGTTATGGATGAACGTAAGTGAAGGTGAAACTGCAGAAAGCCTTCATGAGAAGCTCGGGCATGAGGTGCAAACATACGTCAAGGAATACCGATCCTATCTCGAACGTCAGAATGCCGCTACAGCAGACAACGAGCTCCTTCCAAAAGTTCTCGTCATTCCCCAAATAGGAGTGATATGCTGTGGCAAGGATTCGCATGAAGCAGAGATGTTATGTGATCTGACAGAGCAGGCGTTTCTTATCAGAAAGGACGTATTCGAATCCGGCGGTTCATATGAGGGCATTTCTGAAGAACACCTTTTTGATATGCAGTACCGCGCCTATCAGCTGGCGAAGGTGGTCAAGACTTCCGGTGATCCACTGAGCGGGTCAATAGCTGTCGTTTTCGATGCTGCAGATGATATGGGGCTCGCTGCGGCAAAGAGGCTGCTTGACCAAGGCTGTCACACTGTGCTGCTTCACTCAAGTGGTGAGCAATTGAAAAATACACTGAGAGATCTGAAGAATACCTATGGTAACAAGGTATTGATTATTGGAATCAACGTGGATGAAGAACAGTCATTCACAGATGCATTCAGAAAAATTGTCAGACATTGGGGCGGTATCGACTCACTTGTCATTTTTACGGAAGAGAACGAAAACACTTACAAGAGAATTGCCCGACACCTGATCCGCGAAGGGGAAAAGGTGTTTAGAAAACAGAAAACAATGGGTGACATCGTACTAGTGGGAAAAAATGGAAAATTCATTGAAGAACTCAGGAAAACCCAAAGCAAATCACCGGAAAACATTCACGAACTGGTTGTGAAAGCGAGTTCAGAGCTTAAGGACATTGGAGTACGAATCAATGTGATAGATAGCGATAGAAATGCTTCCGCAGAACATATCTCCAATACAGTACATTTTCTGGTAAGCCGCCAAATCCCCAACTCTGGAACAGTTCTAAAAGTCAAAAGTCTATACAGAAACATATGAACAATCGAATTGCAATCTACACATCCATTTTCGGCGGATATGACGGGCTGCTCCCTCAGAAGAAACTGGAAGGTGCCGATTATATCTGTTTCAGTGACAGACATCACCGCTCACGCACATGGGACGTGTGAACTGCTCAGGTATCGGATCCGCCGCCTGCTGGGCCTGAAGAAACACACTGGAGTACTTTCCATTTCACCACCGGCAAAACAAAAAACGTCCTGTCAGAATAGCCAAAAGGATGCTGGTTAATAATACGTGTAAAGGTAATCAGAACCGGTGTTTATCAACTCTGAACCCTTAACGTCTAAAATTTTAAACTTTCAATAAAGATCATATTCGTACAATCGGCACTCCACACTTCCGCTGTTGAACGGAAT
>JBKHHW010000013.1:0-38425 GCA_046538945.1 Chitinispirillaceae bacterium
GTTCGCATCTATGAACCGATGCGGCTTTTCCTTCTCATAAGCACCGTTTATATAGCTGTAGCTCCCGAACGTATAGTGTCGCCGTCCGGCAGGGTCGCTCCGGCGAAAACCGATTCTATCTTGACCTTGGTGGGGACATCCTCTGAAATCCGTAGCACAGTTGAGCCGAACACCGTGTTCATCTCGAAGCGGTCTCCTTTTCAGAAAGCGGGTGAGCGGCCTCTACAACCGCCTTGCCGAATACTACACTGTACACCTTGCCGGCTCTGTCTTAAGATCCCCTTCTTCAAATACAACCGAATCCCTGTATTTGCCGAACCAGTTTTCCGGATTCCAGCATAAATCAGAAGAAAGGCGATTACGATCGGAAAAACTGGAATGTTGATTTTGAAAACCAGCTGGAGTATGATTGAAACCCCGGTTAGAATGAGTACTATGCCCCAGAAGATGTCAGAAAAAAGGAAACCCATTCTCGCACACCTCTCTTTTTGGAAATAATCAGTTTTGAAGAATCTGTCTGTATACCTGAATGTAGGATTGAGCCATGGTCTGCACCGAAAAGCGGCTTTCTGCGGTTTCTCTGCACTTCTGCCTGCTGAGAGAATCTATTCTTTTCACGCATTCAGCAGCCTCCTGCACAGTTTTAACCAAGAATCCATTCAGGCCGTGTTCTATGATTTCAGGCATGCTGCCGCGGTTGAACGCTATCACCGGGGTGCCGCAGGCCATGGACTCAACAACCGACAATCCGAAGGGTTCGTTGAAATTTATGGAATGAACTGTGGCGTAAGCACCTCCCAGAAGCCGGTCGCGTTCTCCGGGACACACACTTCCCACATAGATGACATTCTTATCATCGATATGAGGTTTCACTTCGTTTTCGAAGTAGTTCTGATCCTGAATGATGCCCGCCATCACAAGGCGCCGTTTGCTTTCACGGGCGATCTGGATAGCCTCCCGGGCTCCTTTGTCATGATGCATTCTGCCCATGAACAGCAGATAGTCTCCGCCTTGGCTGCTGAAAGTGAACTGTCTCAGGTCGATCCCGTGATGAATCGTTTTTATGTATCTTAGTTGATCCGAGCGGTCTGCATCGCTGATCGACACATAATGTACCCGGTCGTTGTATTTCCTGTACACCGGGATTATCCTGGGGGAGGAGAAACCGTGAATTGTGGTGAGTACGGGGGTTCCGATCCGGCCGGAAAAGCAGAGTGGGAGAAAGTCGAAGTGGTTATGTATCAGATCAAAATTATGCGCTTTCTCAAAGCAGTTGCTGATATGCAGCGCTTCGCACACTTTGACATCGCACGTTCTGTCCTCTTCGTATCCCCGTTCGACGACCCAGTCAAGTTTGCCTGAAGTGATACTGTCGCCGGTAGCGAAAAGAGTGACATCCAGTCCGTTTGCGACCAGTTCCTCCGTGAGAAGCGAGCTGACCAGCTCCCAGGGCCCGTAATGTCTCGGCGGTGTCCTCCAGGCCACGGGGGAGAGCATTGCGATTCTCATCTGCGTATTCCGTTCTATCGATCTGTTCTACAGTTTACTTAGACACAGCGTGTTCTGATAGGAGAGTGATTTCCTGAAAATTAAGATATGGCAATCTGTTATGAGTCATACTGCTTTTTTGAGGAGACGAGTACATCTGTGTTTTCCCCGGGAGCCTTTTGAGCATTTGGAGGCAAAAACACTGCTTCAGATGTTCGGCTCATCATTCAGTATCTATGCAATAGACGGGCCAAAACAGGATCTTAGTCGGAATGTGCTAGTAAGTCTTTGTTTCAGAAGGACAAACGTGACTTTGCCCCGGAGGTGATTTATCCCAAAAATCACCTCCGGGGCGCCCTTCCCTCCCCCTCAGCGCCCCCCCTTGCGCTCAAAGGACAGCGACACACCATCAAGCATCTCCGGAGAAATCACAGCCGGAATCGTGATCCCCATCGAGGGCGCAAGCGGTACCAGAGTGTTGAGCGAAAGAAGGAACATGTCATTATAGAATTCAATCGGCACCGGAATCACCGTGCACTCCATCTGGCCCGGATTGCCCTCCTCATCAAAAGTGGTGCATTCGGTACCGTTCAGGTACAGAGTGTCGTTACTTTGCGACCAGGTTCCTGTGCTGGTGAGAGCTGTCCTTGCGCTCTCGGGGTAGGTCACATTCAAATCATATGCGGATGTCTCCTCGATATTCATCTCTATCAATATCTCCTCCTGCACAAACGCCCCGATCTGCGGGGTTTGCGGCGTTATGGACCCCACCCAGAATCCCACATGCTCCGGCACACTGCTTTCATTTTCCGTTCCGAACATGCAGCTGGCCAGAATCAGTGCCGATGCGGCGATTATGCTTCCCGTTTTCATCTAAACCTCCGTTTTCTGTGTACTAATTCGCTTCAATAAGAGAAAATAATAAACAGGACAGTCTTCGGGTGGCGAACAATGTATTTTTGGGGTGTACAGTTAAAATCAGGACGGAGTAGGTGATGGGTTTTCAAGTGGCAATCGCGGTCGTTACGCTGGCCGTGCTGTTCATTTTGTTTCTGGTGATCAGCAAAACCATGAACAGTATAGTTAATATGCTTTACAAGTTTGAGTATCTGGTGCAGAAGGAGTACGAGGTCAAGCAGGAGGCCGTCGAGGTGAAGAAGGTTCTCGTTGCCCAGCAAATCAAACAGGAGCAGCGGGATAGAGTAAGACAGGAGACCGAGGAGAATGAGTGACTCTGCGCAGGATAGAGGAAAAATTCTGGTCTTTTCCGCTCCGTCGGGGGCTGGAAAAACCACCCTGCTGAATTCTTTGATCGAAACCGTACCTAACCTGGTATATTCAATCTCCGCCACAACACGCAAGCCGCGGCCGGGCGAGGAGCACGGAACTCACTATTTCTTCATCGACAAGGATGATTTCGAGCGTCGGATCAGAAATAATGAATTCGCGGAGTGGGAAACGGTTCACGGTAACTATTATGGTACTCCGCGGAGCTTTATCGATTCGGTAGTGGCAAAAGGCCAGCACGTGATCATGGACATAGATGTTTTCGGGAAGAAGAAATTCGATGAAGCCTACCCTGACGCAGTCGGTATTCTTATTCTGCCCCCCTCCGATGAGGAGCTCGAGAGAAGGCTCAGGGCGCGCAATACTGATGACGAGGAGACTATCAGGCTCAGACTTCAGAATGCCAGAAAGGAGCTTGCCTTTGCCCGTGATGAGGGTAAGTATGAATATGAGATTGTCAATGACGATCTGGAAAGGGCAAAAGACGAACTGGTGCATCTGGTGACGACTTTAATTTACGGATGAGCTGTGCGGCCCACATCTGAAACGGCAGACTTGGAATTTCGTTTTCCCCTTGATGGCACAGACAGGATCATCGGTCGGGATCATGCCTGTGATCTGCGCCTGTCCGGCGTGGGTGTTTCCCGCCGTCATGCCCTTCTTCGCTGCGATAGCAACCGTCCCCTCATAATTGATTCAGACAGCACTTTCGGTATCCGCCTGGACGGAATTCCTCTGAATGAAGGGGTGCTTGAAAACGGATCACTCCTCACGATCGGTATCAGGCAGTTCCGGGTCGATCTGGGTGATGAATCGATACGGCTCAAGGCTGTTGAGGTTGCTGAAAGCGAAATGACGGTTTCGCAAGTCAGTGAGGAGATCCGCATAGGGCGTGCCCCCGAAAATGACATCTGCCTGAATCACCCCATGGTATCCCGTTTTCATGCTCTTGTCAGAAAAACCGCCGAAGGGCTGGTGATTGCCGATCAGGGAAGTTCGAATTCCACATTTGTGAACGGACAAGCGGTAGGAAATGCCGTTTTGAATGATGGTGACGTGGTTCATGTGGGTCCCTACCGTTTGTATGTTTCAGGAGGGGCGCTTGAGAGGGCCGATGATCCCAACAGGATCAGAATCGAGGTGGTGAATCTCGGGGTCAGAATCAAGGGAAAAGCGCTCCTGGATGATCTGAGCATGACTGTGGAACCTGGGGCCTTCCTTGCTGTTCTGGGAGTGTCGGGGGCGGGCAAGTCCACTCTCTCGCGAGTCCTTTCCGGTCAGCTCAGCCCTACTTCGGGCAGACTTTACATGAACGGATTTCCCATGGAGCGGTTCAGAGGGGCGCTTCTGAAGGGAATCGGGTACGTGTCTCAGACGGTGCTTTTGAGACCCGAGCTGACAATCTGGGAAACTCTGGTCGAGCAGGCTCTTATCCGTCTGCCTCATGACAGTACAAACGGAGAACGTTTAGTGCGGGCTGGTGAAATTCTTGACCTGGTTGAATTGGGGGATGTGAGAGACTCGAGGGTGGGGAGTTTATCCGGGGGAGAGGCACGCAGACTGCATATAGGTGTCGAGCTTCTGGCATCTCCGGCACTTGTTATCCTTGATGAGCCTCTTGCCGGCCTTGATCCGGGTCTTGTGAAAAGGTTAATGGATCTTTTCAGGCGCATTTGTGACCGGGGACATACACTGGTTCTCACCACGCATACTCTTGAAAGAATCGATCTTTGCGACAGAGTAGTGTTCATCAACAGCGGCAAACTGCTCTACTCCGGGGCACCGGAAGGGCTCTGTGATCATTTCGGAGAAGAGAATCTGGCTCGGGTTTATGAAAAAGCCGCCGCTCTCAAAAATTCTTACAAACAATCTGAATGGATGCTCTCTGAACAGGAAACAGCCATTTCCGTCTCCCCCCCGTCTGTTCAGCAGAAACGAGATGTCATACAGCTGCTTTCGCTCAAGTCGCGGGCAGGATCGGTATTTCGTCAGTTTAAGATGCTTCTGTCCAGGTATATGAAAATTCATCTGCGGGACCGGCGCAATATGATTCTTCTGCTCGCTCAGGCTCCTCTCATAGCTCTGCTTCTGGGACTTGTCTACAGGGGTGAAATGACTTCCCTGCCGGTCAGTTTCTACTTCTGCCTTGTTATCGCCGGCGTATGGATCGGCGGTCTTGACACGGTGCGGGAGGTCGCGAGGGAGTGGATGCTTCTGTTTAGGGAATCGAAATGCGGCATGCATCTGCTTTCCTACTTGTCTTCAAGGGTCGGAATCGCTGCGTTTCTTTCTGCTGTGCAGGCGTTTCTTTTTGCCGTATCTCTTGCTGTGATCTTCAGGCACGTAGCTTTCAGCACAGAAATCCTGGTACTTCTTTTCTTCGCACTCTTTTCTGGAAACCTGCTGGGACTGGTGATCAGCTCCTGGAGCGGCACGGTGGGGAGAGCAATAAGCGCGCTGCCTCTGGTTCTCATCCCGCAGATATTCTTTTCAGGTGTCCTTGTCCCTTTTGATCACATGTCAGGTTGGGGGCGATTTCTTTCGCACCTGACCGTTTCACGACCCGTGTTCGGTATGATGAAAAAGGTTTTTGTGCTCAAGATGCCGCTTTCTGAACCGCAAGAGTGGATGGAATTGTTGTTTCTGTGCACAGGATTAATTATAATATTCGCAGTGGCGCTCATCCGGCGGTTGCGCCGGGCGGCTTTTTAGGATTGGATGCCTCTTTCTATGCTGAAAAACAAATTTACAGATCTGGTCCCTGCCTACATCGGGCATTACAGAATATTGGGTGTACTGGGAAAGGGCGGCATGGGCGATATCTACAAAGCTGTTCAGGAACCGCTCAACCGGGTCGTGGCGCTCAAAGTTCTGCCGCCTCAGTTCTCAAGGGATGATGAGTTCTCCAAACGGTTCGAGATAGAAGCCAAGGCGATCTCCCTTCTTCAGCATCAGAACATTGTGGGTATCTATGAGTACGGGGATGAGGACGGGTACCGGTTCTTCGCCATGCAGTTCGTGGACGGAACCGACCTGGGGCGCTACATTGCCGACCGTCGGCTTATTCCCGTTGCGGAAATCATCGACATTGCAAAGCAGATCTGCCGCGGTCTGCGTTATGCTCACAGCAACAATATCATCCACCGTGATATCAAGCCCCAGAACGTGCTGCTGGACAAGAAGGGAAATGTCCGTCTGAGCGACTTCGGAATCGCCAAAATTTTCTCCGGAACCAATATCACCATGACCGGTTCTGCAGTGGGGACTCCCGAGTACATGTCTCCCGAGCAGGCTCAGGGCAAGAAGCTGGATGTGCAGACCGATATCTACTCCCTTGGGATTGTCATCTACGAGATGCTTACGCGCAAACCTCCGTTTCTTGCAAACAATCCCATGGCGGTTGCATATAAACAGGTTCACGAGTTGCCTTTGCCTCCTTCTGTAAAGCGTAAGGATACTCCCAAACGTTTGGAACTGATCATTCTCAAAGCTCTGAAAAAGGAAAAGAGAGAACGCTACAGTTCCGTCGAAGAGCTGCTTGAGCATCTGGATTCGGTTGATCCTTCTGAACTGGTCGAAAAGACCACCGTACGGTTCAGAATTTCCCCCCATGGCAGAAAGGCCAAAACCGGGTCCGAGCGCCGCATAACTGACCGCAGAAACGGCGACCGCAGGGGGTTTCGGGGAACTGATTATCCCTTGTCATTTTTCAGTGCGCAGTACTGGCTCGAGATGGCGAAGATGCAGTGGCTCACGTGGCTTGTCCTCGCCGCCCTCGGCGCAGCCTATCTCAAGCACATTTTGATAGATCACAGCTGAATCAAATCTCGTTTCCGTAGTCTCTTATCCCGTAAGGCCGGCCCGCTCTTGCTGCCTGTACTGAGCCCGGCGAAGTGAGCCCGTCCGCGGAGTCGAAGCATGTCCTGAGCGAATCCTTGAGTCGAAGGGTATGAGCTCCGTTGTTCCGTTGTCCCGTTGTCTCATTGTCTCATTGTCTCATTGTCTCATTGTCTCATTGTCTCCACCCCGAAACAGGAGTATGAAAATGAACAACCGCCAAAAAGGAAATTACGGGGAAAACAAGGCCGTTGAATATCTCCTCTCTCAAGGATACTCAATCGAAACCAGAAACTATTCAACCAAAATCGGGGAGATCGATATCGTGGCCCGTTCCCCTGAGGGAACTCTGGTATTTGTGGAGGTCAAATCCGCATCGGGTTTCTCCTGCGGGAATCCGCTCTACAGAATCACTCCCGCAAAGCAGAAAACACTCATGCGCGTGGCTCAGCGGTTTATGTACGAGCACAAACTGGGCTACCAGCCCTGCCGCATGGATGTGATATCTGTGGTGAAGGGCAAGGTGGATCATATTAGAAACGCGTTTCTGGCATGACCGTTCCTGGAGTTCAAATAAAAGTGGAAAAATGTTTTGTCAGAAAAGGTGGATGAGGTGTTGCATGTTCAGGAACCCTCTCAGGAAAAGTACTCCGGAAAACATCCGAAGAAATTACATCTGATTTCGATTGCAATTTCAGAGTACGCTGGCTATCGCCAAATCTCCCCACCCTTTCTTCCAGGCTAACTAATTGAACTAATTCCCTCCTCCTTTTATTATTTTTCAGCTCTTCATAAATTTGCCAATCCGATGTTCAGGAAGGATTTTTCACATGAATTTCATCGAAGAGCTGCGCTGGAGAGGAATGATCCAGGATGTCACTCCCGGAGTCGAAGAGAAACTTCAGAGCGCAATGACCACCGGTTATGTCGGATTCGATCCCACCGGCAAATCACTCCATATCGGGCATATGCTGCCTATTATGCTTCTGGTGCATCTTCAGCGCTGCGGCCACAAACCCATCGCGCTCACCGGAGGTGCAACTGGACTGATCGGCGATCCCTCCGGCAAATCAGAGGAAAGGAAACTGCTTTCGGCTGATGAAGTTGCCCGCAACGTGCAGACTATCCGCAAGCAGCTTGAAAAATTTCTGGATTTCAGCGGTGCCGAAAACAGCGCCGAGGTGGCGAACAACTACGACTGGTTCAAGGACATGAACGTGCTGGAGTTTCTCCGCGATGTGGGCAAACACCTCACGGTCAATTACATGGTTTCAAAGGATTCCGTCAAAAACCGCTGGGATCAGGGAATCTCCTTTACCGAATTCAGCTACCAGCTTCTTCAGGGGTACGACTTCTACTGGCTCTATACCAATAAAGACTGCGCGCTCCAGCTGGGCGGCTCCGACCAGTGGGGAAATATCGTCAGCGGCACTGAGCTTGTCAGACGAAAGGCTGGCGGGGAAGCGTATGCGCTCACATGTCCCCTGCTTACCCGTTCCGACGGCAAAAAATTCGGCAAATCGGAAGGAGGGGAGAGTGTCTGGCTCGATCCCGAGATGACCAGTCCCTACAAATTCTACCAGTACTGGCTTAACTGTACCGATGAGGATGCACCCAAGCTACTGCGATTCTTTACCCTCCTTCCCAGAGATGAAATTACGGCTCTTGAGCAGGAACATGCCAAAGCGCCTCACGAAAGAATCATGCAGAAGGCTTTGGCGAAGGATGTCACTATACGGGTGCATACTGAAGAGGAGTACAGAAAGGCCG
Organism: Chitinispirillaceae bacterium; assembly: GCA_046538945.1. GTDB lineage: Bacteria > Fibrobacterota > Chitinivibrionia > Chitinivibrionales > Chitinispirillaceae > JAEZKC01. The sequence goes on from JBKHHW010000013.1 coordinate 8,383, forward strand.
TGGAGGCTTCAGGCATTCTGTTCGGAAAGGGAACCAACGAGGCGCTTCAGTCTCTTTCGGAGCAGGATTTTCTCTCCGTATTCGAGGGTGTTCCCCAGGTTGAAATCAGCAGAACAGAACTGGAGGCGGGAATTCAGGTACTGGACCTGATTTCAGAAAAGAGCAAAATATTTCCTTCAAAGGGAGAAGCCCGCAGGATGATCAGTCAGGGTGGGGTATCACTGAATAAAGTGAAAGTAGGTGATCCCGCCGACCAGATCACCACCTCCATGCTTCTCAATGATAAATATCTGCTGTTCCAGAAGGGTAAGAAAAGCTACTTTATACTGCGTGCCGTGTAACCGAGCGGCACTCAGGCTTTGCTTTTGAGAAGTTTTTCTCTTTCATAGTGCAGGATGGGGTCGCACTTTCCGGGAAACTTCTCGGTCACCTTGTCCTCGCATCCGGAAGGTCCCAGCTTGCTGCAGGTAACGCAGACATTCTCGTACCACTCATCGCTGATACCCGCGGGTTTGTTGCCGCCCTTTCCCTGACCGGATCCCACGCTGTCCAGTTTACCTATGATCCCCTTCGCTATAACCGCCAGCTGCTGGGCCTGCTGAGGAGGGGCCTGACGAGCCACCAGCTGCAGATATACCGAAAGTGCTTCTTCGATAAGACCTTTTTCTTCATTTGTCAAAGACATATTCGAATCTCCTGTGGTAATTTGTGTTTAAAATAGTATTTTAGATCAGGTGGTCAAAATGTAAAAACTCGGATTTCACCTGTCGTTTCGAACCGGGCTCACCTTAATCACACCTGGGACACAGCAAAAAATGGCACATATTGTTTTTATCTGTACCGGCAACATCTGCAGAAGCCCCATGGCAGAAGGCATACTTCGCAAAAAAATATCGGAATCCGGCCGTAAGGACATTGTAGTCACCTCCATGGGATTAAAAGGCCTCGATCAGCATCCTGCAGCTGAAGAGGTGCTGAAAATCTGCGGTGAGAACGGGGTGGATCTCAAAAACCACCTCTCCCGTCCACTGATTCCCGAAGAACTTCATCAGGCGGACATGATCTTCACCATGGAACTGGGTCAGAGCCAGTTTCTGAAGGTTTTTTTTCCCAGAATCGAAGAGCGTGTATTTCTGCTGGGTTCCTTTCCCCAAAAAGACTCTCGCCGCGGAGAGGTAAAAGATCCCTATGGCGGTAACGAAAAGGATTTTCGTAAGACCTACACTATTATTGACCGGCATATCGACAGAATCCTGCCTCACGTGGTCAAATAGCGTTCAAACGTCCGCTAATCCAGATGCCATCCTCCGTCCACCGGAATGACCGTGCCGGTGACGTATTCATTCTCAACCAGAAACCGGTATGCCTGGCGGATACTCTTAACATTGCCCGTTCTGCGCAGAGGTATCCGCTCCGCAAGTGAACCGAACTCCTCCTCCGATTCGCTTTCGGCCCGGAGTATGGCGCCGGGGGCGATGGCGTTCACCCTGAAATCGGGAGCAAAAAGGGATGCCTGCTGGGTTGTGAGTTCGGTGAGCAGTTTTTTGCTGATGCGGTAGTTCTGGTAACGGGAACTGAATCTGTTTACGTGTGCATCGGTGATGTTCACAATCCAGCCTCTGTTTGAAAACTGCACGAAACGGGCGCAGAGTTTCACCGGTATCATCACGTTAATATTAAGAATCTGCTGAAAATGGTCCGTATCGGAAAGATTGCCCTGTGTGAATATGGATGCATTGTTCACCAGACCTTTGAGACGGAGAGGAAGGTCGTTTGCCTGTTCTACGAGTTGTTCTGGATAGTCTTTTAGTTCGGCATACAGGAAATGTACCCGCGTTTCATCTTTGAAGTATGTCCTCGCCGGCTCCGGGCTGCTTCTGTAGTGAAGCACCACGTGAAAGCCCATCCTCAGGCTTTCCTTTGCCAGTTCAAGACCGATTCTCGCCGATGCACCGGTAATGAGAATTGCTTCCGGATTTGTATTCATATCATGAAATTAGGTAAATTTCTTTTTATCTGCAAACAGTTTCGGAAAAGGTGTACAGATGAATATCACAGATTGTCTGCTGGATAGTCACAACAGAATCCCTTCGGGCGCAACTACAATCGGGGAGAAAATCGTTCTTTCGGGAAAGCCGCATCTCTGGGAATCCAGAAAAGACGGTGTGATAGATACGGTGGTTATTCACTATATCAGTGCGGTAGAGGTCGACTGCCGCTCTCCCTATGAATTGAGCTCCGTACTGGATATTTTCTGCAGCTACGGGGTAAGCAGCCATTATCTGATAAACCGCGGTGGAAATGTGTATCGTCTTGTACCCGAAGACTGCAAGGCCTGGCATGCCGGAGCGAGTATCATGCCCCCCCCGGACAACCGTACCGGTGTGAATGAGTTTTCAGTGGGTATTGAGCTCATGGCCACCCATGAATCTGGTTTTACCGCTCTTCAGTACAGGTCTCTTTGCCGGTTATGTATTGATATTGAGATCAGATACGGAAAAAAAATCAGTTACGTGGGTCATGATCAGATTGCTGGCCAACGCGCTGTTGAGAATGGGTTGAGAAATGAACCCAAACCCGATCCGGGGCCCCTTTTTGACTGGGATCGTTTTCTGAACAATATGAGTGGAAACAGATCCGGCGATTAAAAATTGTTTTGTTTTAAAGTGCCGCAATGGCATAATGGTTACTGAGTTACGGGGGGGTACCTTGCACGAAGACGGCACAAATAATCATTTTTTAAGAATGGTGTCAGCCGCTTTTGGCAAAGCGCTTAAATAATCTCTGTACAAAATCAGTCGGTTACAATCATTAGTGGTATTTGCCACTCGGGAGGTGCGTTGTATGTCGAGAAAAAATCTGATAATGAAAACGGTTTTCTGTGCTTTGGCGCTTATTGTGCTTCCGGGCAGAGTGCTTTCGGATGCTACTCTCGATAAGCTTCTAAAAGAAAAAAAGTACAGGGAAGCTATTGAATATGCCGAAGAAAAAATACCGGCTTCAGATCGCGACGGCAGTGTCTGGGCAAAGATGGCACAGGCAAATGACGCACTGGGAATGACTGAAAAAGCCCTGGCCTGCTATCTGGTCTCCTGGCGAATGAACCCTGATGACTACCTTTCTCTTTTAGGAGCCGCTCAGGTCTACAACAAGCTTGAGCAGTATGAAAATGCCGCAAACATGGCCAAAAAGGCTCTGGAGCAGAAATTCACCGCCGAGGCAAGCTGGGAGTACGCTCGCGCCTGCATTGCTCTGGAAAAACCGGCCGATGCCAAGAAAGCTTTGGAAAAGGTGATCGAAACCGATCCTTCCAACATGATTGCCAACAGAGAGCTTGGGAACATTTACTATAATGAAGAATCTTTTACTCAAGCTATACCGCTCATCAAAAAAGCATATAAGGAGAAGGCGGACGGGAAAGTCGCTTTCAAAATCGGGAAATCGTATGTGGAGATCGGTAATGCAGACAGTGCCATGGTCTATCTCAAGGAGGCGGTTTCTAAAAAGGCCAATGTGTCTGAAGCCTCTCTCTACATTGCCAGGGCTCAGTATGGTTTGGAGAATTACGGAGAAGTCGTGTCCGGATTTAAGGATGTATCCAAAGACAAGATGACCGCCATGGATCATTACATGCTGGCAGTATCAAAAGAGAAGACCAAGGATAAAAAGGGTGCTGTCGAATCCTACCTCGAGGCAATCACTGCTTTTGGTGACAAGAAGAAGAAGGAAGCGCTTTTTGCACGGGAAAAAGTGGCCAGAGCTCATATGGACGAAAAAGCCTTCCCGAAAGCACTTCCTCACCTTCAGTTCATAGTCAAAGCTGACGAGAAAGGAAAGGTTGTTTCTGATATCTATTTTCTTCTTGCCGATGTGCATCAGGGGATGGACAAAGCTTCAGAGGCGATAAGCAGTCTCAAGCAGGCTATTCAGCTTGATTCCCGTAATTTCGAGGCCTATGCCAGGCTGGCTGATCTGTATGAGAAAAACGGTCAGGATGAAAAAGCAAAAAGTACATTCGAAACCATGATGTCTCTTGATCCGAAGAATCCTGAAGTGTTTCTGTCTCTGGGCAAGTACAATCTCAAGGCGAAAAGATATGACGAAGCACTGAAGCACTTTCAAAAGAGCAGCAGCATCAGCAAGAGTGCGGCTGCTTCGGAGGGAATCGCGATAGCCTGCTACAATCAGGACAATCTTGTAGGGGCACTGGATGCCGCCAAGGATGCCATCGCTATGAATCCCAACATCTGGGAAGCCAGAGTCATTCTTGCACATACTCTTATCAAGAACAAGAACTACAAGGATGCACAGGAGCAGGCGGAATTCCTTCTCAAAAAAGAACCCAGGAATCCTGAATATCTGTCAATGCTGGCGGCCTGTTATGATCATAACGGTGAAAAGGACAAGCTGGCCGATATTGACAAGCGTATTGTGGAGCTGGATAGAGAAAATGTTGAATCGCGACTCCGTCTGGCCCGCTATGCGGATACGAAGGGCGATGTAAAGACAGCGTTCAAAATGTACAAGGAAGTTTCGCTTCTGGATTCCAAGAACGCTGAAAGTTTCCGCAGGCTGGCAGAGCTTTCCGGAAAAAAGGGTGAGAAGTCCGATGCGGTGACATTTCTGAATAAATATCTGGAGCTTTCTCCCGAGGATGCCGTAGCACAGCGTGACCTGGGTGATCTTCTCTATGAACAGAAAAAACTGGATGCGGCACTTAAGTGCTACAGGGCTGCCATAAAAATCGATCCCAATCTCAAGGGCTTTCACAAGAGGTATGCCGAGATCGTCATTGCTAAAGGGCAGACAGATGAAGTCATCAAGGCTTTGTCTGTACTCATCGAGAACAACGAGGCTGATTTCGGCACCTATACCACTTTGGGAATGATTTATCATAAAAAGAAACAGTACAAGAAAGCTATCGAGATGTATTCCAAAGCTCTTCAGCTTGATCCTCAGAACCTCGATGCGCTTACCTCGCTGGGCAACAGCCAGGCCGCTTCCGGGGACCTCAACGCAGCCATTATCACCTATGAGCAGGCTGTAATGATGAATCCTGATGCGGGGGTGGAGTATAAGGAACTGGGGGATCTGTATATCAGGCAGAAGAAAAGTGCCGAAGCTCGTAAAGCGTACATGAAATATCTGGACAAGGTTCCTACCGATAAGAAAGTGGCGAGCAAGGTCGGAAAGGAACTTTATGAGCAGAAGAAGTTTGAGGATGCGGTCAGGTATATGGCTATGGCGGAATCAAATGACGCTTCTTTTCTTACCATGTATGCGGAGGCTTGCCTGAAATCGGGTAAAACAAAGGATGCTATTTCCACACTGGAAGAACTTAAGAGCAGAAAAAAATTGTCCAACAAAGCTGATGTGCTCAAATTGCTTGCAGAGTCCTACGAGAAAGTGGGAGATGAAAAGAAGGCTGCGGCAACCTATGCCGATTACGTGGGACTCAATGGGGTGAAGGATGCGGACGCTGCCTACAAAGCTGCGTTCCTTCATGAGAAGACAGATACGGCAACAGCCATCAATATCTACTCGAGGAACATCAGATCCTATCCCGATGATTTCCGCAACATGCTCAGGCTGGGTCTTCTCTATTCTCAAAAAGAGCAAACACTTTCAAAAGCACTCCCGCTGCTTGAAAAGTGCACTGGAATAGCCGATTCTTTGCCGAAGGTGTGGCTTGAGCTGGCGCGGGTATACGGCAAGATGGGCAAAGTTGATGAGGAGCTCGAAGCTTACCAGAAGTACTCCAAAACAGACCCTCAGCATCTGGAAGCCAATAAGAGAATCGGTCTTCTGCTCATGCGCAAGGGTGATTTCACCAACGCAATGGTGTTTCTTGAAATCTCCCATACCGTTGCTCCCGATGACCCGGAAATCATGACCCTTCTGGCGAGGGGGTATGAGCTTACCAATCGTGAAAAAGAAGCCATCAGCCTGCTTGAAAAGGCAAAGGCCGCCAAACCGAAGGACGGGGATATTAGATATCAGCTGTTCCAGCTCTATGAAAAAACGGGACAGGCCAAAAAGGCTCAGGAGGAGATCAAGTCTCTGGTTGAGCTTAAAGGCGATACACGGTATATGATGCTTTACGGTGAAGCGCTAATCGATCAGGGTAAGGAAAAAGAAGCTCAGAAGGTGGTGGATGAGATTTTGAGCAAGGATCCGGAGAATATAGACGCCCTTATGCTTAGCGGAAACGTCTTGCGTGCCCGGAAAAAGTGGAATGAAGCGCTTGAGACGTATAAGTTCATCACTGACATGCTTCCCGATTATGCTCCGGCATACTACGAGCGGGCGGAAGTCTATATGTACGGTGCCGACCCCAAACCGTCCTATGCTGAATCTTTCTACAAAAGAGCGCTGCTTAAGGATCCTAAATTCGCTCCTGCCCATTTGGGTATGGCAAAGTATGCCAAAAAGTGGAGAAAGGATGATAAGAAGTATATGGAGCATCTGGAGAAAGCGGCAGAGCTTGCTCCGGATAATAAGGAGATAATCGAGGAGCTCAAACGGGCAAAGAAGTAACTTTGAGGAGAATAAAGTTGCTTTGGTTAGAAAGGCACTCTGTTTGTGGGTGTCTTTTTTTTTGGGCAGGGATCTGGTTTGTTAGGAACGGCTATTGCATGGATAAATGAGGTAGGAGTCTAATTTTACCGAAGCTTGAGTGAATACGGGGGGTCAAATAATTATTTTATTAATCAAATGAACTTTTCTGGTACTCTCAAACAATAAACGAACTCTGGAATCGTATTTCTATGCAGCAACAGACAAATGACGATCAGCATCTGTTTGATCTCTGGTTGAACGGAGACCCCAGGGGGTTTTCCGAGCTCTATGACAAGTATAAAAACCGGGTATTCGGCTTTCTGGTCCGGATGACCGGTGACAGGGAGATCGCCGAAGATCTTCTCCAGGAGACATTCCTGGCAGCTTTGCGCAACTCGGAACAGTTCGACCGTTCCAGAAGTTTTCTAAGCTGGCTTTTCGGGATCGCCCACAAACGCACCATCGACTTCTTCCGTCATGCCAAGGTGGAAACCGAGCACAAGGACGACACGGAGGGGTCGGTGGGGAGCAAAATGGAAGCTCCGGACCAGCAGTTGTCCAATACCGATCTTCGCGGGCTGATAAACGAAGCGGTGGAGAAGCTGGATCCGTTGCAGCGGGAGGTGTTTCTGTTGAGGGAGCTGGGTGGTGTTCCCTTCAAGGAAATAGCGAAAATTATGAATTGTCCAATTAATACCGCGCTGGGGCGTATGCGTCTGGCGTTGAAGAACATTCGGAAGGAACTGAAGAAAAGGGGGGTCGATGGCGTGCAGTAAGTTTGAAGAATCTGGTTTGTTGTATTGTTCTGATGAACTGGATGAGCACGATATCCGACGATTTGAGGAGCATCTCGAAAAATGTGAGGAATGCAGGCTGGAGGTCGAAGATTACAAACGGGAATCTGCCTCTTTCTACACCGTCGATATGTTGGGAGAAAATCCCTCCGAAGCTGTAGACAGAGAAATTCTGAGAGTATGCGCAAGCGCCAAAAAGCAGCATACGTTCGGTCTCTTCCCTCTCTTTTTCAAGAAAACCACAGTGATGTCACTTATGCTCTTCGTTGTCGGATTCGCGGCTATGGGTTACATCGTTTTCAACATGGAGAGAGCTGAAACACTGAAAGCAAAGATTTCAGCTCCCGGGCAGGATACAGTCGTCGCTGATGTGCAGGAACAGAATTCCTCCTCCGTAGCCCTGACTGAATCGGATTCCGCACATTTCGACAGCCTGGGTGACAGTTCGGCGGGCTATAGCGGCTCCAGAGGAGATCTCAACACTGACGGAGTGATTACGGTAGATCTCAAGGATTAACACCACCCTTTTTAGTTTTGTTCGCTCCCCTTTTGGGTTGGCTCGTCTCAGCACGGGCCACTTTTTTATGCAGGAACACGTTTCTCATTGTATTTTCCATAGTTATATTTCTGAAGCTTGCGAAAAGCGGGTGAACTAAGGAGTGCGTGCGGAATGTGATCCTTTCAGATCTGATTACCTGCTGATAACAGTTCCCCGTTACAACAGTTCCCCCGCCGGAAAGCGGGGTACATGTCTGAGGAGCTCTCATATCCATCCTGTAAGTGTCTTATGAACCGCTCCAAACTTTTCACTCGGCTTTTGCAAATCGCTCAGATCGCCCTGGCTTTGATTCTTACGGGTATGATGATCAAGGCGATGAGGCTTCTATATGTGTTCTTGAGAGGAGAGGGCGCCCTTTGATTGTCTGCAGTCTTTTCAATCCGGCTATAGATGTTTCCTTCAGAATGGAGACATTCGAACCCGGTGTAACACATCTGGATCTGTCTTCCCAGGCAATTCCGTCCGGGAAAGGACTCAATGTGGCACGTGTGGTCCGTACTCTGGGTGAGGAGGTTGCGGTTGCGGCGCTTGTCCCGGAGGTCGACAAGCTTCGATTCGACAGTTTTTTTGAGGACCAGGGCATAAAGCCGCTTTTTTTCGAAGTGCCCGGGAGCACTCGTATCAATGTGACTCTTTCAGAGCTTCAGAATGAATGCGTCACTCATCTTAACAGTACATCACCCTCTCTTTCTCTCAGAATTCAGGAAGAGTTTCTTCAGTTTCTCGAACTGCAGATCAAGCAGGGAAGCACGTGGTGTTTTTCCGGAACTATTCCGGCCGGCTTTGATAAGGGAGTTTATTCCAGAGTTGTTTCAACTTGTCATGAAAAAGGTGTTGATGCCTTACTTGATACCCGGGGCAATGCGCTTAAGTTGGGGTTGAGAACCAAACCGCTTATGGTCAAGCCGAATATTTCCGAACTGGAGGAACTTTTCGACGAGCAGATCAGGGGGGTTCATCATATAGCACTCAAGGGTAAACGTCTGATCGATATGGGAATCTCCTATGCGTTTGTTTCCCTTGGTTCGGATGGTATGATAGCAATTCACGGCAATGATTGTCTTCTCTGTTCACCGCCGCAGGTGAAAGCTGTTGATACTGTGGGGTGTGGTGATGCGCTGGTTGCCGGTATTCTGGTAGCACACAGTAGAAAATTCTCGTTCTCCGAAATCTGCCGCATGGCAATCGCATGCGGTACTTCAAAGTGCATGCATCATGGGCCCGGTGTGGTGACCCGCGATGAGGTGTGGCAGCTTATGGAGGATGTCCGTATAACTGCAATTTAGGAAAGGTAGTGGCTGTTTCATGAAAACAAAGCGTATTCTGGTGACGGGCGGTGCCGGTTTTCTGGGGTCACATCTCTGCGAACGTCTCGTTGAGCAGAAGCATGATGTTATCTGTCTGGATAATTACTTCACAGGCCGGAAAAAGAATGTTGAACATCTGATGGACTGTCACAATTTCGAACTTATGCGGCACGATATCACCTTTCCCATATTCGTGGAAGTGGACCAGATCTATAATCTGGCCTGCCCTGCATCCCCGGTCCATTACCAGTACAATGCGGTGAAGACCATAAAGACGTCAGTGATGGGGGCGATAAACGTCCTGGGGCTTGCCAAAAGAGTTAAGGCGCGAGTTCTTCAGGCATCCACATCCGAGGTCTACGGAGATCCGCATGAACATCCTCAGAAGGAAACCTACTGGGGCAATGTCAACCCCATAGGTCAGCGCTCCTGTTATGATGAGGGCAAGAGAGTTGCCGAAACCCTCTTTTTTGACTATCACCGCATGAACAATGTCGATATCAGAGTGATAAGAATCTTCAATACGTTCGGTCCACGCATGCATCCCAATGATGGGAGAGTGGTCTCCAATTTCATCGTTCAGGCATTGAAGGGAAATGATATCACCATTTACGGTGACGGTTCCCAGACCCGTTCATTCTGCTATGTGGATGACCTCATACGGGGTATGATGAAACTTATGAACACCGAAAACATTATCGGGCCCGTCAATGTGGGTAACCCGGGTGAGTTCACAATAAAGGAACTCGCCGAAGAAGTGATCAAGCTTACGGGAAGTTCTTCCCGGATCATTTACAAGCCGCTGCCTTCAGATGACCCCAGGCAGCGTCAGCCGGATATCAGCCTTGCAAAGGAAAAACTGGGCTGGAGTCCGACGGTTGCGCTGAGCGAGGGGCTGAAGAATGCCATAGAGTACTTCAAAGACAATCTGGACTGCTGAGCTAAAGATCTGAACTGATAAACAGGAAATGACAATACAAGAATCTGCCGGAGGAAAAGTGTCAAGTTATTCACCGAATGAAATAGAACCCAAGTGGCAGGCCCGCTGGAAGGAATGTAAAATTCACAAAACGACATTCGATCCGTCCAAACCGAAATACTATGCTTTGGACATGTTCCCTTATCCTTCCGGTTCAGGCCTTCATGTGGGACATTGTGAAGGGTACACCGCGACTGACATTATCACCCGCATGAAAAGGATGCAGGGGTACAATGTCCTTCACCCCATGGGCTGGGATGCGTTCGGTCTGCCTGCGGAGAACTATGCCATAAAAACAGGTATTCACCCCAGGGTGACAACCGAAAAAGCAATAGCGAATTTCAGACGCCAGATCGATTCTGTAGGCTTTGCCTACGACTGGGACCGCGAGGTGAACACCACCGATCCCGCCTACTACAAGTGGACTCAGTGGATTTTCCTCCAGCTGTACAGGAAGGGCCTTGCCTACGAGGGCATCATGCCCATCAACTGGTGCCCCTCCTGCAAAACAGGTCTTGCCAACGAGGAGGTGGTCGGAGGCAAGTGTGACCGCTGCGGTACTCCTGTGGAGCGCAAGGATCTCAGGCAGTGGATACTGAAAATCACAGCCTATGCTGACAGGCTCCTGGAAGATCTGTCCGAGGTTGACTGGCCCGAGTCAACTCTCCTCATGCAGCGCAACTGGATCGGCCGCTCCGAAGGTGCGGAGGTCGTTTTCCGCGTTTCCGGCGGCAGCGCAGACGGACAGGAGATAAAGGTGTTCACCACCAGGCCCGATACTCTTTTCGGTGCGACATACATGGTGCTTGCGCCCGAACATCCTCTTGTGGAAAAACTCACGACTGACGAACAGAAAGAGCTGGTTGCACGGTATCAGCAATCCGCACGCAGGAAGAGTGATCTTGAGCGTACCGAACTGTCAAAGGAGAAAAGCGGAGTCTTCACTGGTGGTTACGCACGCAATCCGGTCAATGATGAGCTGGTTCCGGTCTGGATCGCTGACTATGTTCTGGCCGGCTACGGAACGGGCGCCATAATGGCTGTTCCCGCCCATGATGAGAGGGACTATGAGTTCGCTGTCAAATTTGAGCTGCCGGTAAAACAGGTGGTCCGTCCCGCTAACGGCACTGCCGAGGAGGGTAGCGCCTTTACCGAAGAGGGTGTAAATGTCAATTCAGGTATTCTTGACGGTCTGCCTACGGCGGAAGCCAAGAGGAAGATTGTCTCATGGCTTGAGGAAAGGAACTGCGGAAAGGGTACGGTAAGTTACAGACTGCGCGACTGGGTCTTTTCAAGGCAGAGGTACTGGGGGGAGCCTATTCCCATCGTGCACTGTCAGAAGTGCGGTACTGTGCCTGTACCGGAGGATCAGCTGCCTGTAAAACTTCCCGAAGTCGACCGTTATGAACCCTCAGGTACCGGAGAATCCCCTCTTGCCACAATTGAGTCATGGGTAAACACGACCTGTCCCCAGTGCGGAGAAGCGGCAAAGAGGGAAACCAACACCATGCCCCAGTGGGCAGGGTCCTGCTGGTATTATCTGCGCTACCTCGACCCCGAAAACGACAAGGAACCCTGGTCTAAAGAAACCGAATCGCAGTGGATGAACGTGGATCTCTACGTCGGCGGGGCGGAGCATGCGGTGCTCCACCTCCTTTACTCCAGGTTCTGGCATAAGGTGCTTTACGATCTGGGATATGTCACAACAAAGGAACCCTTCAAAAAACTGCGTCATCAGGGAACCGTGCTTGCCGCCACCTACCGGGATTCATCAGAAAAATACCACGAAGTTTCAGAGGTCGATTTTTCCGGAAACGATGCTGTACTGCGTTCCACGGGTGAGAAGCTGACCGTTGAAATCGAGAAGATGGCCAAATCCAAGCTCAATGGGGTCAATCCGGATGATGTTGTGGCAAAATATGGCGCAGATGTTCTTCGTATATATGAGATGTTCATGGGTGAGTTTGAACTCCCCAAGCCGTGGGACCCTCGTGCAATTGAAGGGTGCAACCGGTTTCTGCGCCGGCTCTGGCGCATGGTCGAGGATGTCTGTGAAAACGGCGGTGTGGAAGGTGATCCCAACAGCCGTATTCGGCACAAGACCATAAAAAAAGTGACAACTGATCTCGAATCCATGAAGTTCAACACTGCCGTTGCAGCCATGATGGAGTACATAAACGAACTGTCTTCAAAGGGGGCGACAAGAGAAGATGTGGTCACTTTTGTGAAGCTGGTCGGTCCTTATGCACCCCATCTGGGAGATGAACTCTGGGAAAAACTGGGTGGCGAGGGCTTTCTTGTGGATGCAGCCTGGCCTGCCTGGGATGAATCCATGGTTCAGGAATCAGTGGTGACCGTCGTTGTTCAGGTGAACGGAAAGCTTCGTGGTGATTTCCAGGCTGCTCGGGATGCCACTCAGGAGCAGCTCAGGGAAACTGCTCTGGGGCTTGAAAAAATCAAGGCTCACACGGAAGGGAAAACCATCCGCAAGGTGATCGTGGTGCCGGGTAAACTGGTGAATGTGGTGGCCAACTAGGTCGGTTCGGGAAGAGGCATAAATGAAAGAATTCATCATAGCAACCGGCAATGAGGGCAAACTGAAGGAATTCAGAGAGATGCTGTCCCGGTTTCCGGTCCGCCTCAGTTCGCTGCGGGATCATTGGCAGCCTGTTCCTCAAATAGAGGAAAATGGAGCTACTTTTTTCGACAATGCTAAGATAAAGGCGGATTGGGTTTACGAACACAGCAAAGGAGTATGGGCCCTTGCTGATGATTCCGGGCTGGAGGTCGATGCGCTTGACGGCAGACCCGGTGTGAAAAGTGCCAGATACTCCGGTGAGAATGCCACTTCTGACAAGAACAATGCGAAACTGCTTTCCGAGCTGGCCGATGTTCCTTCCCATTTGCGAACTGCCCGGTTCAGATGTGTTCTGGTGGCCCGGATCGGTCCCGAAGAGTACATCAGTGCAGAAGGCTCGTGTGAAGGCAGAATCGCTTCTTCCAGGAGTGGCAGCGGGGGGTTCGGGTATGATCCTCTGTTTGTTCCTTCCGGCTACAGTGAAAGTTTTGCCGAGCTTTCCTCGGAGGTGAAGAATAGGATAAGTCACAGGGGTGCGGCTCTTCGTGCCCTCAGCAGGAAATTGTATGGGACTTTTGACAGACAGCAGGTGTGATGCGGAATGCATACTCATCGTTGACGATAATGCAACTGCACGTTCACTTCTTGAGGAGCTGCTTGCCGATGCCGGTTACAGGACCGTGAGTGCGGGTACCGGTCTTGAAGCTTTGGAGCTGCTGAAGCAGGAATCGGTTGATCTGGTGCTTCTGGACAGGCTCATGCCGGATATGGACGGCATGGCAGTAAGCCGCACGATCAAGAGTAATATCAGCAGCGGCGAGTTTCTTCCTGTAATCATGCTCACAGCTCTCAACAGCGATGATGACAGAATTACCGGCTTGTCCTTTGCCGATGATTATGTAACCAAACCGTTCAACAATGAAGAACTCATTGCTCGGCTCCGTTCGTTTCTCCGCATCCGCAGACTTCATAGAGAGCTTGTCAAATCCCAGAAGCGGTATAAGTTTCTTTATGAGAACTTTCCTCATCTCTTCGTGACTCTGGATGAGAAGTGCCACATCACGGAGTGCAACCAGTTTTTCTGTTTCTGTACCGGGGTTTCAAGAAATCAGGCGGTAGGGACGGATGTCATAGAGTTCGTGAGGGAGACGGACAGAGAACCTTTCAGAAATCATCTTTCATCTCTGTCCCGCGACAGAGGGAAAATAGGCTGCTTCGGTGTTCAGTTGTCTGCACCGGGCGGCAAAATGGTCGATGTTGAAGTGAAGGCTATTTCACTGGGGGAGGATCACGACGGGGTTTCTGTTATTCTGTCAATGGAGGATGTTACCGAGAAGCTCAGAATCGAGCAGGAGCGCAGGATTGCCCGCAATCAGCTGTATCGTTCCGCGCGTTTGGCTTCCATTGGTGTACTTGCTTCCGGGGTAGCTCATGAAGTCAACAATCCTCTTACGGCCATACTCGGTTTTTCCGGTGCTATTCTCGATCGTCTGCAGCACGATGAGGAGATGGATGTTGAGGAGCTGTGTCAGTACATGAAGATCATATCAGACGAGGCACTCCGGTGCAGGGACATAGTGGAGAATCTGTCCCGTTTTGCACGAGGGGGAGAATGTGCTATTAGAGTGATTGGTCTGGCTGATTGCGTACAGAATGCATTGAAGCTGGTGCATGCCAAGGCTGTTCGTTCCGGATTCAGTTTTCAGAGCAGTGTGGATGAAACCTTGATGGTCAAAGCTGACCCGAACAAGCTGGAGCAGGCTCTAGTCAATGTGTTCACGAACTGTATCGACTTCTGTCCGGGAGGTTGTGAGGTGGAGATCGATGCAGAAGTGCCGGCTAGAGGGGAAAGAGTGGAATTGAGAATCAGGGATGCGGGGCCGGGGATGAGTGCCGAGGTGCTGTCAAGAGTGTTTGATCCTTTCTTCACCACAAAGGAAGTAGGGCGCGGCACCGGAATGGGACTTTCCATCTGCTACAGTGTAATGGAAGAGTGTAACGGTAAAATCGACGTTTTCAGTAATCAGGAAACGGGTGGGACTACCGTTCTGCTTGAGATCCCCAAAGCTTGAGGAAACGGTAGATGAGCAAGGGAAGAATACTGGTTGTTGATGACGAAGCTTCATTGAGGCTGCTGCTGAAAAACGAACTCGGCAGGGCAGGGTATGAGGTCGAGATGGTTAATGACGGAGAATCTGCCCTTCAGAAAATCAGGGAAGACCATTATCATGTGGTTCTTCTTGACATTGTGATGCCCAGGATGGACGGACTTGAGACTCTCCGTCAAATGAAGCTGGAAAGCGTTACTTCAGAAGTCATCATTCTAACTGGAAATGCCACCCTCGAGAGCGCAATAGAATGCATGAAGCTGGGGGCCTTCGAGTATGTCCGAAAGCCTTATTCTCTTAGTGAGCTGCTTATCCAGATCGAGCGTGCGATCGATCATCAGCGCTCGATGATTGATCTCAAAATCCTCAAGGACGAACTCAGGCGAAGCGGTGTGGGAAGCACGCTTCTGGGCAAAAGTGAAGTGATGCTCGAGCTTCAGGGTATTCTCGCCCGTATTGCACCTACCCAGTCAACTGTCCTCATAATGGGTGAAAGCGGAACCGGTAAAGAGGTCGTTGCCCGTGCTATTCACAGTCAGAGCATGCGGTTCGAAAAGCCTTTCGTTCCCGTAAACTGTGCATCTCTCTCTGAGTCGCTTCTGGAAAGCGAGCTTTTCGGTCATGAAAAAGGGGCTTTTACCGATGCCAAAACTCAGAAAAGGGGTCTGGCGGAAATCGCTGACGGTGGAACCCTCTTTCTGGACGAGATCGGAGAAATACCCCTGCACTTCCAGGCAAAACTGCTGCGTTTTCTGGAGACAGGTGAGATCAGGCGGGTGGGCGGTACCAGGGATATCAGCCTCAACGTGAGAATCATTTGTGCAACCAACCAGCCGCTGGAAGAGCTGGTGGAGGAGAACAGGTTCAGGGCAGACCTTTTTTACAGACTAAATGTCCTGTCCGTGACTATTCCACCTCTGAAAGACCGGGTGGATGACATTCCTCTTCTTGTAAGTCATTTTCTTGCTCAGCAGGGCTTTCAGAAAAAGTTTGATAAAAGTGCCGTGGAGGTGCTTAAAAACTACAACTGGAGGGGTAACGTAAGGGAACTGAAGAATGTTGTGGAACGGACCTGTATTCTTTCCCGGGGCAAGACTGTCCGAGCAGAGGATCTTTCCTTTCTCAAATCCCACAACAGGCCGGCGTCCCAGTCCGATACTGAACCGAATGCCGGTTTATCTGAAAAGTTAATTCCTGAGGGTGCGCTCTCTTTAAAGGATATGGAGCGCAGACATATCATACATGTGCTTGGAATTGTCAACGGCCATCGAGCCAAAGCTGCAAAAATGCTCGAGATTAGTCCCAAGACTCTGTATCTCAAGATGAAAACCTACAATATCGTTTCGGTATATGAATAGCTCTCAATCAATGCTCCATTTTTTCCTCAGGAGCAGCTCCAGAAGAACAAAAGACAGAATCAGCCCAAGAAGAATCCACGATCGTTGGATTCTGATCCTTTCCTTCACCGTCCTGTTTTCAGTACTTCTCTGATTGAGGATTGAATACAGTTCATGCATTGCTGTACTGTCGTTCATGTCCAGAGGCCTCGCGAATTCCTCAAGAAAGGTTCTGTTCTGTTCTGAAACGGAAAGTTCGTTGTTGTCGGGCCTGACCGACAAACTGCCGTTTGAGGAAAAGGTGGAAGTCCCGGTCTTCAGACGAGAGGTGATTTCGTAATTTCCTGTAGGCAGGGGGCGAAGGCTGAGTTGCTGCTTGTTCAATCCCTGGGGAGTATACTGAATGCTGGTATCCAGAACAATTCCGGAATCCTTGATGGTGAGAAACAGTTCCAGCGGTTCGAATACTGGAGTAGTGGAAGGTAGCGCCATCATGAGATGCACAGAGTCGGTTTCCGACACTGGTTCCGGAGGGTAGAGGATGAACGAATCCGAAAGATGGTTGAGAAGTATTTCCCGGGCTTGTGAAAGCAGTATGCTGGAAAAAACAAAGGATTCGTTTTCTGCTCTGCTGATGGACATGGGCCAGAAATCCCATCTCCACAATCCCTCCACCGGACAGAAAAGTGATGGTCTGCTCCGGAATCTACCGGAGAATAGAACTGGAACAGTTTCTGTGCGGTCTTGTTCATGCAGAATAGAATACAGAAGAGTTGTTTGCCTTGACACAGGGCTTTTTTTACAGTGCAGAATTGCCTGGGGCGGAGGAAGTGTGCTCAGATCTGCTGTACTGTTAATGCCGCCGTTTGTCTTCTGTCTGACATTCAGCTGTGGATTGTTTGTTCTTTGCGATTTGCAGGGCATACAGCCGATGAACACTGCTGTTCCGTGAGGTGGAAGAGTTCTGAGAAGCCGCTCGGCAGTGCTGTCCCAGTCGAAAACAAAAAGAATGTCGGGTGAGGATTTGTCTTCTTTGAAATCGGGTCTGCTTTTAAGAGACTGGGCGATGTAGCGCTTGTTCAGCGTGGGATTGGCCGAATAGAGCCTGTAGGTGAGAAAGTGGGGGATGGTCTGGTGAATGAGACTTGCTTCCGTACCTGCACTGTCGAACTCTGCTCTTATTGTGTAGAGCTTTCTGCCCGGACGTCTGTTTCGGACTCTGAAAGTGACTTTATTATTGAAAAAGCCTTTTCCGATTACGGCCTTTTCCGATTTGATTACAGCGTTTTTCATCTGCAGGTTTGTCTTGAGCTCGCTTTCTTTTCGGGAGTAGCCGTTAATCGAAACGGAAATGTCGAAGAAAGAGTCACTCGGTGCGGTGTACGGTGCGGTGTAGGTGATATTCAGAAAGGGTTCCGGTGTAGCTTCAGGCAGCTGGAGGAAATGAATGCTTTTTCCCGGAAAGATCTGAGAACTTTTTCGCAGATTGGACCAGTGGCCGTCGCTTACCAGTATCAGATCTCGAGAATCACGGAGCTGCCTGTCGGATAAGAGGTGGGGGAAACTGCTTTTCCCATCCGTAAAATGTAAAATATCTGCTCCGGTTTCTCTGGTGGAATCGCCGAATGCCAGATAACTGAAGCTGAAGCGGCCTTCAGAACGCTTCTGAATCGAATCGAGAGTATCCAGAAAAGGTCCCACGCAGGAATCAGGTGTGAAAAGCTGCATGCTGCGTGAAACGTCTACAAGTACCGGAATGTTGTGCTTGTATGATTCAAAACGTTCAAAGACAAAGGTTGGTTGGTAGAAGGAGAGAGCAAAACAGATGACCCAACCAGTTCTCAGCAGAATCAGAAAAATTCTGCGTGAAGAGGTGAGGGGTAAGCGGCTGTAGCGGACAATTGCGAAACCCAGCCCCAGGCACAAAAGAACAGGTATCAGAATGGTTCTGACTACGACTGACATGCCGGAAGACCTGTGGCGTTTCGGGCCTTACCGCGGTTTGAGAGAATTGTATTTCTCTTCAAGCGGTCGTTTTGATTCGGGTGGTCTGTAGTATAGTGCAGTCCGCGGCTTTCTTTGCGTTTGAGAGCTGAAAGAATGATCAGTTCGGCCGTGGTAACAATGTTTCTGAGCTCAAGCAGCTGCGAGGTTATTCTGGCCCGTTTGTAAAAACTCTCGATTTCTTTCTGGAGAAGCCTGATCCGTCTGAGTGCTCTGTTCAGGCGCAGGTCTGAACGTACGATCCCCACATAATCCCACATGACACTTTGTATCTCCTGAAAATTGTGTGATAAAAGAATCCATTCTTCAAAATCGTGAGTTCCCTTGTCGTCCCAGACCGGTATCTCCAACTCGTCAATCAAGGAGATGCCTTTCAGCTTCTGGGATGAATCCACTACGGCTCTGTGCGAAAACACCAGCGCTTCAAGAAGTGAGTTCGATGCGAGCCTGTTCGCTCCGTGCACTCCCGTGCAGGCGGTTTCCCCGCAGGCATAAAGGTTCTCTATGCCGCTGTTTCCCCAGTAATCAACCAGAATTCCTCCGCACATGTAGTGGGCTGCTGGAACCACAGGAATAAGATCCTGGGTGATATCTATGCCGTATTTTTTGCATTGATTATAGATGTTTGGGAAAAAATTCATGGTGTTTTGAGCTTTTTTGTGCCTGACATCCAGATAGACGTAAGGTGCACCCGACATTTTCATTTCATTGTCTATCGCTCTGGCCACAATGTCTCTTGGTGCGAGGGAGCCCATGGGATGATATCTCCACATAAATTCCTCTTCCGAGGCATTGCGCAGTACTGCTCCATAACCTCTGAGTGCTTCGGAGATGAGAAATGAATCTGCTTTTTCGTGGTACAGAGTCGTGGGATGGAACTGTATGAATTCCATATTCGCAACCTGCGCACCGGCTCTGTACGCCATGGCCACTCCGTCTCCTGTGGCGATAGCAGGATTGGTGGTGTGAAGATATACCCTTCCGGCACCACCGGTTGCAAGACAGGTGACCTTGGCTCTTACTGAGAAAATGGACCTTTCAAGTGAATCGAAGATATAGGCGCCAAAACATTTGTAATGGTTGCGGGCTGATTTCACGTGATGACCGGTGATGAGTTCGATGGCACAATGGTTTTCCAGAATGGTTACATTCTGCAGCTCCCGCAATTTCTTTAACAGCGTTCTTTCCAATTCTTTTCCGGTGAGGTCTTTGGCGTGTACGATCCGATTGCTTGAATGCCCCCCTTCTTTGCCGAGGTGAAGTCCGTAGGGATTGTCGGAATCCTCTTCTTTGGAGAACTGGGCACCGTAGTCAAGAAGTTCCTGTATCCTCATAGGACCTTCTTCAACCAGTATTCTAACCGCCTCCTGGTCGCACAACCCGGCACCCGCGTTCAGGGTGTCTTCGATGTGGCTTTCAAAGGAATCGTTGGAATTCAGAACACAGGCGACACCGCCCTGGGCGTAGTTGGTGTTGGACTCGCTGTCGCGCTTTTTGGTGATCATCACTACCGAGCCGAACCGGGCTGCCTGAATGGCATAGGAGATGCCGGCAATTCCGCTTCCGATTACCAGAAAATCGCAGGTGAGATTCATGTGATCTGTTCCTTGGGCGCTGCAGCCGGATGGGCAGTTATCTTGATCTGGGTCTGCTTTGCCATTTGGCCCAGATATCCGTCGTGATGTCTCAAACCGTACTGTTGCCTGGTGATTTTTTCCTTTTCCATAAGGATAAGTGAAAGTGCATCCCCGATGGCCATCATGACCTGAGTGCTCGTAGTGGGTGTCAGGCCCAGGTAGCAGGGTTTAGCGATTTCCCCCATGTTTATCACCACGCTGCTCAGCTGACTGATTGCTGAATCGGGGTGGCTGGTAACGCCGATGATATGGTCGATACCGGGGGTTCCCGTCGAGCAGAGAGTCCCTGCGGTCTTAACCGCAATGTTTCCCGCTTTGCCCATCCAGGTGGTGATTACTTTTCCCTTGCAGGAGAGGAGAATCTCCACCGCTTCTTCGAAAAAATCGTCCAGAGGAATGCTTAAGAGAACCTGTGCTTCGGCCTGGATTATTTCTTTTGCCCGTGCCAGTGTGGAATTCACGTTCTGTACCTTATCTAGTTCGCTGGTAATTCGGTCATATTTCGTTGATTATAAAATATATATCTGCATGGGTTCTGATATGAATATGATTCGGGGCAGGATAAGTTTAGGTTAACAGCTATGCTTCTTTCTATTGAATAATGTATCTTCTAAAACTGTTCTGGAAAAGATGGTGCAAAATGCCCCGTCTGCACAGATAATTGTGGTATCGCGGACACTAAAGGGTCATGGTCAGCGTAATATAGTCCGGAATTTCAAATTGTTTCGAGTATCGGAGCAGAAGAATTCATCTCGAAAACCGAAATGGAACAATGACCAACAGGTCCCGAAAAGACACCTCAGAGATTCGGGAAAAGCGTCTCAGGGCCAGAAGAGTGCGCCGACGGTTTTTCCTGGTGCTGATCTGTATTATTTTATGTGGTATTGTCGTTTATAACAACCGGGATTGGATTCCGGTCGAGGGCAGCAGTAATCAGAAACTGTCTGCCGAGAGTGAGCAGGGGGCCAGAAAGGCTTCTTCAGTGACAACCCGGACAGTTCCTTCGGAAAACGACAGCGCAGCGCTGAAATCCGCAGAGGTTGTGCAACAGATATCTCAGCCCGGATCGCTGGTTCTTTCCGAAATAAAGTGTAAAATTGCAGGACGGAATGATCTCAAGGTCATTCTGACTGTGGAGATATTTTTCAACAATGATGCCCTGTACCAGGAGGTTCTCTTCAAGCGTGATGATCTGAAAGTGATGGTGATGGATGTCATGCGGCACAAGGAGTTCGGTGCCGTTAAGACTGAAACGTTGAGAACCGAAATTCTGGATGCTCTCAATGAGGTGCTTGAGGCCGGAGAGCTTGAGAGAATCGATATCAGGGATTTCCGTGTAGAATAAGAGGACGAATTTTTATGAATCTAGTGAATATTCTCGGTAAAGTGTTCGGATCAAAGCAGGAGAAGGATGTCAGCAAACTGCAGCCGATCCTGGATCGAGTCAACGGTTACAGAGAATCCGTGCAGGGGCTCAGCGATGAGCAGCTCAAGGCCAAAACCGCCGAATTCAGGGAGCGCCTTGCCGCCGGAGAGACTCTCGACGACCTTCTTCCCGAAGCGTTCGCCGTGGTCAGAGAATCGACTCATCGTGTTCTCGGTGAAGGGAAAACGGTTATCGATTCTGCAACAGGCGAGGAAATCCCCTTCATGGCCCACTTTGATGTGCAGGTTATGGGTGCCATCGTGCTTCATCAGGGCAAAATCGCGGAGATGAAGACCGGGGAGGGAAAAACGCAGGTCGCCGCAATGGCCGCATATCTCAACGCATTGAGCGGCAAGGGCGTTCACGTGATCACTGTCAATGATTATCTGGCCCGGCGCGACAGCGAGTGGATGGGAAGAATTTTCAATTTCCTCGGTCTGACCGTGGGATGTCTGGATGTTACCGAGCCTCACAGTCCGGAAAGAAAAGCTGCCTACGATTGCGATATCACCTACGGAACCAATAATGAATTCGGTTTCGATTACCTGCGTGACAACATGGCTTCCGCTCCGGAGCAGTGCGTTCTGCGTGAGCTCAATTTCGCCATTGTCGACGAGGTGGATAATATTCTTATCGACGAGGCGCGCACGCCGCTGATTATCTCCGGTCCGGTCACCAAATCCAACCGCGAATACGAGGAACTCAAACCGCGGGTGGTAAAACTGGTGAACGCTCAGAACGCTCTTATTCAGAATGTAGTGTCTGAAGCGGAAACTCTTCTGAAGCAGGAAGGTAAGGAATACGAGGCCGGTTTCAAACTTCTGATTGCCCAGCGTGGAGCCCCTAAAAACAAAAAGCTTCTCAAGCTGCTCAAGGAGCAGGGCGCAGCCAAGTATATGAAGGCCGTGGAAACCGATTATCTCCGTGACAAGAAACTTCACGAAATTGACGAGGAGTTGTTCTATGTCATTGACGAATCCGGTCACAGTGCCGAGCTTACCGAAAAGGGTAGAGCACATGTGGGCGGCGGTAACAGCGAGTTCTTCGTGGTGCCTGACCTTGCGGAGTTACTGGGAAAAATCGATGCGGATGATTCCCTGAGCATTCAGGAAAAGGCCGAACGCAAAGAAGAGGCTCACAGAAGTTATGCTGAGATATCCGAGCGGATTCACAGCATAAGTCAGCTTCTCAGGGCATTTTCACTTTTCGAGCGTGATGTCAACTATGTGGTTCAGGATGGTCAGATCCTTATTGTGGATGAGTTCACAGGCCGTATCCTTCACGGGCGCCGCTATAGTGAAGGACTTCATCAGGCACTCGAGGCCAAGGAGGGTGTGAAGGTCGCGGGAGAAAACCAGACTTTGGCGACAATCACATTTCAGAACTTCTTCAAGATGTATACTAAGCTTGCCGGTATGACCGGTACGGCGGTGACGGAAGCCGGGGAATTCCATGAAATCTACAAACTCGATGTGGTAACTATTCCCACCAACCGTCCTCTGCAGAGAATAGATTACGACGATGAGATTTACAAAACTTATCGGGAAAAATATAACGCCATCGTAAAAGACATTCAGGCCATGAATGAAATCGGCCGTCCTTGTCTGGTAGGTACGACATCTATCGAGAAATCGGAGCTTCTGAGCAAGCTTCTCTTGAGAGCGGGTGTACAGCACGAGGTGCTCAACGCCAAGCAGCATGCCAAGGAAGCGAGCATTGTGGCTCAGGCCGGACGATTGGGTGCGGTGACAATCGCCACCAATATGGCCGGTAGGGGTACAGATATCGTGTTGGGTGGTAATTTCGAGATCATGGCCAATAACGAGCTTCTCAAGGAGGGGATCGAACCCGATTCGCTCACACTCGAAGAAAAGCGCCAGAAGTTTCCCAAGCTTTACGAGAAAACCCGCGAGGAGCATGAGAAGGTGCTTAAGCTGGGTGGTCTTCACATTATCGGGACAGAACGTCACGAAAGCCGACGGATCGACAATCAGCTCCGCGGTCGTGCCGGTCGTCAGGGTGATCCGGGATCGACGAAGTTCTTTCTTTCGATCGACGATGATCTCATGCGAATATTCGGTGCCGAGAGGATCAGGGCGGTCATGGACAGGTTGGGTACACCGGAGGGAGAGGCCATCAGCCACCGTTGGGTATCTGGTTCCATCGCCGGTGCGCAGAAGAGAGTCGAGGGCCGCAATTTCGATATTCGTAAGCATTTGAAGGAATATGATGATGTCATGAATCTTCAGCGTCGGGAAATCTACGGTCTGCGTCAGCGGATTCTGCGCGGCGAGAGCCTGAAGGATGAGATTCTTGATCAGATCGCTTCCACACTTGAAGAGATCATAGAAAAGCATGCCCCTGAACGCAGATATTCTGAAAACTGGAATCTGGACGGTCTTTACGAAGAGGTGCAGACGTCGTTTGGAGTTGTGTACCGTATTTCTGAAAAGGAAATTGAGTCCAAAACTCAGGATGAGCTGTTTGATGACATCTGGAAGCTCGTGAAGGAAAAGTACGAGGAGAAGGAGCAGCGTTTCGGTACTTCCACGATGCGCCAGTTTGAGCGCGGCGTGTTTCTCATGGTGATCGACACCCAGTGGAAGGATCATCTTTTCGAAATGGACCACCTCAAGGGCGGAGTGCAGTTCAGGGCATTTGGTCAGAAGAATCCTCTTTTCGAGTATCAGCGGGAGGGGTTGGCCATGTTTAAGGAGCTGCGGAGTGCTATCGCACGGGAGGTTTCCAGCTACATCTTCCGTCTGGAGAAGGTTGAGCAGCAGGACCGGATGTCTTTGGGCAGTTCGAGATCGGTACACGATTCTGCAGACTCTTATGCCCCGATGGGGGGGCAGGAGATGGGGGCACCTTCTCAGGGGCGACCCCAGCTTATCACCAACCGCGGCGGCAATGAACGCAAGGTGCTCCAGCCGGTGAGAGTAGGTCCTCAGGTGGGCAGAAATGATCCCTGTCCTTGTGGCAGCGGGAAAAAATACAAAAAGTGCTGTGGTTCCAACGTATGAGCAAGGGACTCTTCATAACTTTCGAAGGAATAGACGGTTGCGGGAAAAGCACTCAGCTTTCCCGCGTTGCCGATATGCTCAGAGGGCGGGGAGTGACCTGTGTGGTGACTCGGGAACCGGGAGGGACCCCTATAAGCGAAAAAATCAGAGAAATTCTGATTTCTCCGGAGAACTCTGAAATGTACTCTGAAACCGAGCTTTTTCTCTATCTGGCTGCGCGTGCCCAGCATGTCCGGCAGACCATTCAGCCTGCTCTGAAGCGGGGTGAAGTGGTTCTTTGTGACCGCTTCCAGGAAGCCACGTTCGCGTATCAGGGCTTTGGTAGGGGTCTTGATCTGGATTTTCTCAAAAATGTGAACAGATTCGTTACTCAGGGCTTAGATCCTGATTGTACTTTTATATTTGATATAAGTGTCGAGCTCAGCCGTGAGCGGCTCGGGAGAATGGGCAAGGCTCAGGATAGGCTCGAGGGTGCGGGGGATGATTTTTTCAGCCGTATCAGAGAGGGCTACCGTGCTGCGGCAAAAGCGCATCAGGAGAAAATTGTTCTTCTGGATGGAAGCAGGGTGGTCGAAAGCCTTACTGAAGAAGTTTGTGAGAGGATTTGTAAGTTTCTGGACCAGGGGAATGGTGAAACTGGAGACCCGGATCGTACTCGGAATGGAATTAATATTGCTACCTGATGTATTTTCAGTATTCTGCCTGAAAGCGTTTCAGCAAAAACTGACCGCTTTTTTCCAGATTACTTCAGCTTTGGAAAATAAAACTACCCTAATTCCTCAGGAGATATGATGGAAAAAACTTCGAATCAGCCTGCACGTAAGTTCTTCGGAAGAACTCCTTTTGTGGGAATGGTGGTTCTCATTGTGGTGATAACCGGTCTTGTTATGGATTCCACCAGGGCCGACGGTGACAATTTTTATGCCGATATAAGCCGTTTG
The DNA here is from genome assembly GCA_046538945.1 of Chitinispirillaceae bacterium. Lineage (GTDB taxonomy): Bacteria > Fibrobacterota > Chitinivibrionia > Chitinivibrionales > Chitinispirillaceae > JAEZKC01. The sequence goes on from JBKHHW010000013.1 coordinate 33,634, forward strand.
GACAATGTGGTCAAGAATGTGCATCAGAACTATGTGGACGAGCTGGATTCCAAGGAACTGGTTAACAGTGCCATAAAAGGTATGATGAAGAAGCTTGATCCCCACACCGCTTACCTTGAGGAGAAAGCCTCCGAGGAGCTCAGGATCCAGACTGATGGCAAGTTCGGGGGGCTCGGCATTCAGATTTCCATCAGAGACAAGGTCCTTACAGTGATGACCCCCATATCGGGAACGCCTGCATCCAGAGCCGGAATTCAGTCCGGGGATCAGATTATCGAGATCGAAGGGGAGTCCACCAAGGGAATCACTGTGGACAAGGCAGTGAACAAGCTCCGGGGAGAGCCGGGGTCAAAAGTGAGGATTCTGGTGAGAAGGAAGGGTGTTCCTAAAGATATCGAGTATGAGATTACCAGGGAAATAATCCGTATCAATTCAGTTCCTTTTTACGGAGTACTGGATAATGACATCGGGTACATCACTCTTACCCAGTTTTCCCAGGATGCCGGTGCAGAAGTGGAGAAAGCGATAAAAGAGCTACTTGATAGAGGTATTAAGGGTCTGGTATTCGATCTTCGGCTCAATCCGGGCGGACTTCTTCCCCAGGCCATAGAAGTGTCTGAAAAGTTTCTTCCCCGCAAATCTCTGGTGGTATCCACCCGAGGCCGCGTGAGGGGGCAGAACAAGGACTTTTTCTCCAGGTCCAATCCGGTTCTTCCCAAAGATATTCCGTTAGCGGTTCTGGTTGACTATGCGTCGGCGAGTGCTTCGGAAATCGTAGCCGGCGCGGTTCAGGACTGGGACAGAGGCGTGATTGTGGGGGATACTTCGTTTGGAAAGGGTTCTGTGCAGAGTATTCTTCGGCTTGATGCTACTCACAACCTGAAGCTTACCACAGCCCTGTACTATACTCCCGCGGGCAGATGTATCAACAGAACTGAGAATTTCACCGGCGATAGTGAAGATGAGGAAACTGAAAACGCCGAAGAAGAGGCGCAAAAGGGTGAAACGGAGGCGGATACCTCAACTTACCGTACAAATAACGGCAGATTGGTTTACGGCGGTGGAGGTATAATTCCCGATACAGTGGTGAAACAGAAAATTCCGGATATGGCGATCAGAGCTCTGTACGGAAAAGATGTTTTCTTTCAGTTCGCTAATTTAGAGTACGTTAAGCTCCAGAAACGGAATGTCAAGATTGGCAAGGATTATCAAATTGATGATGCGACCATGAAAGATTTTTATGATTATCTTGATTCCATTGATTTTTCCTACCAGAGTGTGGCTCAGGTCAAGTTTGAGGAGTTCAAGAAGAAGAGTGGTTTGATGGAGGATACTGCCGAAACTGAGGAGAAGAATCCACTTATGGAACCTCCCAAACTGAATGATTCGGAGATGGAGCAGTTGAAAGCTGCAGCGGGGAATATAGATTCTATACTGGAAGAGGAAAGCAGGCGGGCTTTGAAGAAGAATGATGCTGAAATCAGGCGGCTTGTGCGTAATGCTCTTCTGGTACGGGAATATGGGCAGGATCATGAGATCATGTACCGATCAAAAATCAAAGATGACGAGCAGCTTAAGGCTGCAATGGAGCTTCTGAGTGATAAGGAAATCTATTCCTCTTTTTTAAAACCGGGCAGAAATGGAATTGAGGAAAAAGAAGCAAAGAAATAAAGTCGAAAGGAATTGCAGGAAGGTAAGAAGAATTGATCTTTGAAGAGATGCCGGGTTCCAAATCGAATCCGGCAGCTTCCGCAAGAAAGCACAACCTCTTTCGTGAAGCCTCAGGTGTTCAGCCGTCTCTTATATAATTTAAAAAAAAACTGTTTACCATATAAACTGTCAGGGAGAGTGTATGATCAATAAAATGCGGGAGATTGCTCCCATTGTCATGCTTGTCATAATTGTCGCTTTTGTCGGCGGTACAATTTTCATGGACTGGGGAATGAATGTTACCGGCATGGCAAAAAGAAATGTAGCGGGAAAGATTGAGGGGCAGGAGATTTCTCTTCAGGATTTTGATTATCTGGTTAACATGGAGCGCCAGAAACTGCAGGAGCAGAAACAGGAAGTGTCGCCTCAGCAGTACCGCATGATTCCCCAGCAGGTATGGGATCAGGAAGTGAACAGAGTGCTGCTTGAGAATGTTGTGGACAAGATGAGACTTGAAGCCACATCAGAAGAGGTGTTCCAGTACCTGAAGCGTAACCCCATTCCGGGTCTGGACACTGCATCGGCTTTCCAGACTGACGGCGAGTTCGACACCAGCAAGTATGTACAGTGGCTTAATACGCCTGAGAACTATGATAACTACCCCTGGCTCAGGCAGATCGAAAGTCAGGTCAGTCAGTTGATGCTTCCCGGTCAGAAACTGGAGACGCTTCTTAAGGCCGGAGTTTTTCCTTCAAAAGCGGAAATAGAGTACGATTACCGTCAGAGAAATGAGAAAGCATCTTTTGAATATTTCAAAATAGACAGCAAGCGGTTCAGAGATGAGTCCGCAGAAGTTTCTGAAGAGATGGTGAAAAAGTATTATGATGACAATCAGAGCGAGTTTCACAAAGATGAGCAGGTGAATTTGTATTTTGTGAAAATCCCCAAGGTTGCGACAGCCGCCGATGAGCAGTCTTTTTTCCGGGAAATGGTTGATTTGAAAAAGAAAATCGAATCCGGCTCATCCACCTTCGGGGAGGAAGCAGAAGTCATGTCCGATGATGAGGGCTCGGCCAGCAAGGGTGGCGACCTGGATTGGTTTGGCAAGGGTACGATGGCGCCAAAGTTTGAAGAGGTGGCTTTCGCTCTGGAAATAGGCGAAATTTCTGATCCGGTCAGAACTCCTTTCGGATATCATCTCATAAAGGTTGAGGCTAAAGAGGAAAAAGACGGTGAGGAAAAAGTGAAGGCCCGTCATATACTGCGCAAAGTAGAGCCTATGAATGAGACACTGGACAATCTTGTATCCAAAACCGATTCTCTCAGGGCTGTTATGAAGGAAAAGGGTTTCATAGAGGGTGCCAAGACTGATCCGTCAGTCACTCTGGATTCAACCGGACTTTTCGAAAAGGGCGACAACATTCCAAAGATCGGTTTCTTGTCGGGTGCAAACAAGTTCGCGTTCGACGACGGAGATGGAGTTTCCGAGCGGCTTGAAAACGATGATGCGTTCTATCTTCTGAGTGTTAAGGAAAAGATCAAAAAGGGTGTTCCGCCGCTTGATGTGGTTCGCGCTCAGATTGTGGATGCTCTGAGGGATACTCTGGCCAAGCAGGAAGCGAAGAAGTACGCCGAGGATGTTTTGGCTAAGGTCAAGAGCGGCACATCTCTGGAGGATATTCAGGCTTCGGACAGCAGTCTGATGGCCGGTGTCGCCGATTCAGTTTCAGCGATGGAGTACATTCCTCAGGTGGGTTACGGGTCCAAGGCGGCGGCTGTTGCGCTGCATCTTTCTGAAGGTGAGACTTCAGGGGTGATCGAGGACAAGAGCAGTTATTTCATAGTCAGAGTGACCGGTAAGCAGCCGGTCGGTGAAATCGACTGGGAATCTCCCGAGGTGAAGCAGGCCCAGCAGATGGTTGCCAGTCAGGCCGAGCAGAAGGCCTACAGTCAGTGGTATCGTGCTATTCAAAGCAGTGCCGATATCAAGAGTCATATTGACCGGTATTACTTGGACTGATCGATTGTTTGTGGATATTCAAAGATTTCCTGGCTCGGGGTGATTCCGGGCCGGGATTTTTTTTACCTTGCAGAGGTGATATCAACCCTGATTGTTGATTCATTTCCGAAAAATCAAATTGCTACCCACTATGTGAAATCAAGCGCAACGACAATCGCAAGGGCACAAAAAGAAAGGTAGTTCCGTATACAAACTTTTCTGGTTTCTTCCTTCGTTCTGCATTATATTACTCTGCCTTTTAGTATTGAATATTCAGCTATAAAGATCAGTCTGCAGAATGAAAGCCAGAAAGAAAAGAAGTTCCCGCAAACGCAAGTTAAGCCTGATCCGGTTCGTTTTGAAGGTTCTGGTTTTGCTTTTTGTCGCCGATATCTGCTATCTCTTCTTTGTAGTGGACATTCCGAAACTCAGAACCACAATTCCTCCAAAAACCGCATTCATGAAACTCCGGGAGATGCAGTGGGAGAGAGCCGGCAAAAGAAGAACTTTAAAAAAAAAGTATGTTCCCCTGAAAAGGATTTCACGTCACGTCAGGCGTGCCGTTGTGCTCAGTGAAGACGCCAAGTTCTGGAATCATGAGGGATTTGATTATGAGGCTATTCGCAATGCCTTTGAGGAGAACATAGAAGCTCGCCGTTTCAAATTCGGGGGCAGCACTATCAGCATGCAGCTTTCAAGGAATCTCTACCTTACGCCTGACAAGAATCCCTACCGTAAATTCCGGGAAGCTATCATCACCTGGAGAATCGAACGCACCCTGCCTAAGGCAAGAATTCTCGAAATCTATCTCAATGTGGTGGAGTGGGGAGATGGAGTTTTCGGCATCGAAGCCGCTTCCCGCCACTATTACGGAAAACCCGCATCTGCATTGACCGGAAGGGAAGCCTCGCTTCTGGTTGCGGTGCTTCCCAATCCCCGAAGGTTCAGCCCTGTAAGGCCCGGCGGGTACATAAAGAGAAGGGCTCACGTTATTTACAGGTACATTTCTTAATGACATGTATTCAGCACCTGAATTCGATCAATGAATGCCTGCTTATAAATCCGGCGTTTTCCAGTGTCCTCTGTGATGCGACATTGTCAACGGAACATCCACATGTGGGTCTGAAACCGTTTTCAAGGGCA
>JBKHHW010000250.1:0-3448 GCA_046538945.1 Chitinispirillaceae bacterium
CTTGACTTATTTATCTGGCTAGTATCTCATAACTCCTGGAATTCAGGATAGTTATGAAATGATATGGAACGGCTTGAATGAAAACGGGAATAGGGTCGCAGCAGGAGTGTATTATGTATCATTCAGAGCTGAAAACAGGACATTTATTGGCAAAATGACAACAACATACTAGAAAATGAGCTGTCTGTGGCTGAGAGAAACCTTTTCAGCTTGCTGCAGCGGCTTGTTTTCTACGCTTTATTATTGAGAAGGCAGTAATGGAAGCAGTAACCAGAATCGAAATTAGTGTGATCAACAGGCCGTTGGTAAAACTGCTGCTTTCATACCGGCACACAACCTTGTGTTCACCTTTAGGGACCGGGATCGCCCGCAGTGCGTAATCAGCTCTGTAGAGAGGAGCCTCTTTTCCATCCACGTATGCTTTCCAGGCAGGATAGTGGATTTCGCTTAACACCAGAATACCTCCGTTTTCAGACGAGACATTCATTTCGATTCTATTAAGTGAATAGGAGGTGATATCGGCATTCCACTTACCTTTTCTGCCCAGTGTGACACCCTCCAGTTCAGGCTCTGATTCCAGAATGACTGAATTGCGGTGATCGAAATCGGGGCTGTACAGCAGTGGGAGAATAGAGTCTTCCCTGGTTTCAACCACATATGAATTCGCCATCCATACTCTGGGAAGAGCAGTCGGATGACTCGCTATACCCATTCTGCCATGTCCATCGACCTTGACCTTGTATTTGACATTGAGGATATCAAATGTCTTGTCTCTGGAATTGACCAGCTGCCTCTTAAGCCTCAACTGGTTGTAACCTTCGGTAAGGAACAGGTCATGAACACTCCCCTGGTTCCTGAGAAAAAACATATGTCCGCCACCGATTTCGTATGTTCCCGGATTAGAGCTTCGGGAATTGATCCGGAAGAATTCCCTTTTTCCCTGTTCCTGAAACTGGGTCACCAAATCTCTTTTGGCGAATACTCGATTAGGATCCTTTTTGCCGATAGCAGCATAGCCCATGCCGAAAACAGCCAGATCAAAGAACACGATTGCAACAGCTCCGGCAGCTAAAAGTTTTCCGGACAGCTTACCATTCACCCGGAGTACAAGAAGTGAACAGGACAGAAAAAGAAAAAGGAAAAAGACCCACAACGCATTTGAAGCCTGGGGGAGAACTTTTTCCTGGACGAGCTGTGCTGCACCCTGGGGTGTCCCTCCCATTCCAGAAGAGATAAAGGAGGCAACCTGCTGATTGAAAACCCCTGAAGAAAAAAGGACTATCAGAAGTAGAGATACACCACAAACAGCTCCACAAATGACATGAATTCTTTTTTGGGAAGAGCTTTTAAGAGTTTCCCTGTTTTCAATAAGAAATTTCAATCCGTATCCCGCCAGGAGAGAAACGGAAAAAATAAAATAGAAACCGAATCTGGCCGGAACACGAAAGCTGCTCATGGCCGGAAGGAATCTAAACACCAGTTTATAGAGAAAGAACGAATCTCCCATGGAGAGAAGTAACGCCAAAAGACCAGTCGAACCCAGAAAGGTGACCATTGATCCACGAATAAAGAAGATCGCGACGAAGGTTAAAACAAGAGGAAGTATCCCTGCATAGACTGCCGTTTCCCAGTAATTGTGCATCCCGGGCTGAACATCCCTGGATGAAATGCCCCAGTAGGTCGTACCCGGTTTGCCGTAGAAATTGGGAGCTGCAAGAGTGACCAATCTGTACGGCCGCAGGCTTCCGATAGTGGACTGCTCGAATGATACCTCCGGGCGGCTTGATTCCCGGGCCAGTTCAGCTGTAGGCAGAAGCTGAACTGAAGACAACCCGACACTCAACGCAACCATACCTGCAAAAAGAGCACCTCGGATCGCCTCGGATTTCAACGTATAGTTTTTTGTCTTCAGGCGTAACCCGAAAAAAAACAGATAGAACGCACCCAGCCAGTAGTACATATGTACCATAGTCTGAGGATGTCCGGCAAACATGCATACTGAGAGAACTGCAGCACTCAGAGCCATGTAAAGAAGACTTGACCTCTCAGTCATTCGTTTGAAAAGTAGGACAACCAATGGGAACCAGGCTGCCGCATGAATCACGTTTGAATGAAATATGTGAGTTGTGAGGTAGGCAGAAAACATGAAAACAACTGACGAGAGAAGTGCGCCCGTTGTTCCAAGACGCAGTTCTCTGCCAAGAAGATACATGCATATTCCGGCAAAAAATACGTGAGCGACAATCTGGATCTGAAACAGCTCGGGACTAAGCCAGTCTTTACTGGCAAAAAGAGCCATCACAAGATTGAAAGGATAAAGGATCGCGGTCTGAATGTCCGCGAAAAAGGGCATTCCGGAAAAGACGTAAGGGTTCCAGAATGGAAATATCCCCTGTCTTAAAGATTTGGAAGCAAAAAGCCTGTAAGGAAAATTCTGCTCTACAAAATCATTCCACAGAAAGCCCTTTGATATCAATAACGGCCAATAATACACGAGTGTGAGACCAAGCAGCAGTAAAACCGAAAAGGTAAAAACACTTCGCTTACTCAGCGTTTTTCTCTCAACTGCAACCTGAGAGGTCTCGACAGGTGCAGGTGTTTTCTTTTTCTTCTTCTGCTGTTTGGTTTTACTCACTACGTGCCCTTAAGTTATAATTTTCCGTTCCGGGACAGCAATTCATGAATCACTTGGGACTGCTGCAGGCTCCTTTTCAGGAGCGGCAGTCGTCGCCCTGTCTCCTTCACGCTCTTTCAGTTTTGTATAGTGATCTATGAGAACCGCAGCCTGCTTGTCTTCCGGATTAAGCTGCGCATACTGTTTCATCACTTGAAGGGCACTGTCATACAACCCGGCTTCCTCGTAATTTTTGGCCATGGAATAGTAGACCAGAAAGGAGTCAACCTCATCTGACTCTATTCCTCTCAGAGCCTGATTAGCTTCGGTGCGCTTATCCTGCTGCTCGAGCGCCTGGGCAAGCATCTGCTTGTAGCGCTGCTCTCTCGGGTAACGCTCCGATGCTTTTCTGGCGTACTCTTCAGCTTCTTCAGCCATTCCGTTATCCATAAGAATGCCATGGCGCACATAACGCGGTCTCCAGTCGGCAGGAACCAGGTCAACACAACGGTTCATCTTTTCTACTGCCATTTTCAAAGTGTTTTGGTATTCGGCAGTTTCGGTTTTGACCTGGTCCAGTTTTGTGGAATCCATTTCAGCAATTTTCTTCAGGGCGTCAAGCTCCCTTCTCTGCTCGGTGAGTCTGTCCTGCAGAGCGATTCCAAGCTGAATATAGGTGTTGGCGTAGTTGTAAACCATTCTCTCCGAAGTGTCATCGAAAGAATCTCTTCCGGTCTTAAGACCTCTGAATTGAAAGACATTGTCCAAGAGATGAACAGTCCTTTCGATATTCACCCTTTCGCTTTCTTTCACTCTGTAAGGCACGACTCTGCT
>JBKHHW010000251.1:0-3440 GCA_046538945.1 Chitinispirillaceae bacterium
CGATCCTGTCTACCAGAGATACGTCTTGGGAGTGCGGACGCAGAAGCCGCGATCATCTATCCAGCGTCCTGTTTTCCTAAAATCTAAAATCATACTTCAAAAATTCCGATTCTCCTGATTCTATAAATTCCCCTTCACCTCCTTAGCCCAGGCCCCGATCTTCTCCCAGTTACGGTAATCACCCTCGGGTGATTTCACCATTCTGATCATCATTTTCCCGAAAAACCCTAGTTTGCCTGAATCCATTTTTCCCGCAAACACCTCTTCGGCAACCGGGGTGACCATGGTTTTGAGGGAATCGAGGTAAACGGAAGCCTCTTTTCTCTTTTCAGGCGTGTCCTCCATGAGAGCCAGGCACACCGCGAAGAGAGCCACCTTTTTGGAGGCGAGGATCTGCTGGTTTCTTTTCACAAAACTGTTCATTTCCGACAGGGGACGCCCCATCCGGATCGCACTTCCCAAGACTATTCCGTCGTAATCTGAGATGTCGCGTACCTTTTTCACATTGACGGCTTCGGCGGTGTACCCTTCCTCCTCAGAAATCGTCTGCGCAATGCTTTGGGCCACTTCCGCGGTGGAGCCGGCTGTGCTCGCATAGGCTACCAGGATCTTTTTACTCATCGTTTCTCCTTTAGAGAATCAAAAAGGATTAGGTCACCACAGCAAAATAAATCAGGAATGCTTAGTATAGATAACGCCCCCAGGCACTCTGCAGAATGATTGTCTGAATCCTGACCCCTTCAACATCACCATCAAACCAGAACGGCTTATCGGGAGGTCGTCTTTTTGATTGTGGTCTGGCTGTGACGTGTGGTGATTCTGAGAAGTAATAACGGGAGTGGTTTCTGCTGAGATGTTTTCATACCTGATCGGCATATCTTTAGTATTATGAAAGGGTTACAGTGCCGCCCCGGAGGTGAATTTCACCTCCGGGACACTCCTGGAAATGGTTTCCGCAACGGGGCAGTTGGTCACTCTTCAGATAAACGCATACCCTTCTCCAGCCCACTACTCTTTTATGTTGTCCCGTCGCGGTTTAAGCGTTATAATCTTATATGAAACTTTATGCCTGGTCGGCAACAAAATGAGCTTGCTAAGGAAGGATGGCCAGTATGCAGATTCAATTTTGCGGTGCAGCACGTACAGTTACGGGTTCACAGGTTCTCTTTTCTATAAACGGAAAAAAGATTCTGCTGGAATGCGGCCTCTACCAGGGTCGAAGGGATGAATCCTATGAGAGAAATCACAATTTCCTGTTCAATCCCTCGGAAGTGGACGCATTGATTTTGAGCCATGCCCATATAGATCACAGCGGTAACATCCCAAATCTGGTAAAACAGGGCTTCAAGGGGTCGATATACGCCACCCCAGCCACCACCGACCTCTGCAAGATCATGCTCAGGGATTCAGCCTACCTTCAGGAAAGGGATCTGGAGTGGGTGAACAAAATCCGTCGCCGTCAGCACCAGCCCGAAAGGATTCCTCTCTATTCCATCGGGGATGTTGAGGAAACGATGGATCATTTCGTGGGGATAAACTTTGATCAGAGCTTTTCTGTCGCTCCAGGTGTGGAGGCCATGTTCAGAGATGCGGGACACATACTCGGATCGGCGGGAATTCACCTTGAGGTGGAGGAACATGGTTCCAAGCCTTTGAGGATAGGTTTTACCGGGGATATCGGCAGGCCCAATATACCCTTGACACACGATCCCAATGTGCTGCGTGATCTCGATATGCTTATCATGGAGTGCACTTACGGAAACCGCCATCACGGCAGCTTCGATGAGGTCGAGGAGGAGCTCGCGACTGCCATCAGGGAAACTGCCAAATATGGCGGCAAGGTGATAATCCCATCTTTTGCCGTGGGGCGCACCCAGCAGTTGGTGTACATACTTCACAAACTGTTCAACCAGAACCGTATTCCCGATATGCCGGTGTATGTTGACAGCCCTCTTGCCTGCGATGCCACGGATGTTTTCAGGTCGCATCTGGATTATCTTGACAGAGAAACCAAGCGGGTGTTCCTTGATGGGCATGAGGACCCCTTCGGGTTCTCACGGCTCACCTACATCCATGATGTGGATAATTCCAAAAAACTCAACGGGCAGACCTTTCCCCATATTATCATTTCGGGTTCCGGGATGGCTGAAGGGGGAAGGATTCTTCACCACTTGAGAAACAATATCCACAACCCACGTACACTTCTGCTGTTTGTGGGATTTGCGGCAAAGGAGACTCTGGCCCGCAAGATCATGGAGGGGGAGAAGAAGGTGAGAATTTTGGGTGAGGAGCATCATGTGCGCTGTAAAGTTCAGATGATCGATGCTTTCAGCGCGCACGCAGACAGACGGGAGCTTCTGGACTACGTTGATCTGAACGATCCAAAGCGGCTCAAGCACATATTCCTCGTTCACGGTGAACCTGATCAGGCCTCCTCTTTCAGAGATGCTTTGAGAAGTAAAGGGTATGGGAACGTGCACTATCCTGAGCCGGGGCATCTGGTAAATGTGGACAAACTGGACTGGGCTTCATGAGTGAAGAGGTTTCCAATGGCGGGGCACCGGTAAAGGTGTCCTGCGCCATTATCGAAGAGGGTGAGAAAATTCTCGTGGCCCGCAGGGGGGCGCAGCAGAGTCAGGCAGGGCTGTGGGAGTTCCCTGGAGGTAAAGTCGATCTAAACGAAACTGCTGAAGAAGCGCTGGTGCGCGAACTGCAGGAGGAGCTGGGGATATACGTAGCGGTTGAGCGGTCTCTTACTCCGGTTGTGCACAGTTATCCTACCTTATATATAGAGCTTATTCCATTTGTCTGCCGGATAGTACGGGGCAAACCCTATCCTCATGAACATTCTGAAATACTCTGGTTACACCCGGTCAGTGCCTCTACACTTGACTGGGCACCTGCGGACATCCCCATACTTGAGGAGTATTTGTCCCGGCATCTCTCGTGAGATGTTTGTTAGACAGAAGTGCGGGTCTTTTATCTTTCTGCATTCCGGATTTATATTAATGCGGAAAAAAACTATCCGTTTCCCCGCTACTCATGCGGTTTTGAATTTGATCATTCAATATATTGTGGAGTTTAGGCATGTTTAAGGCTGCTGTTCTGAATCTGTTTGCAGTGGTGATGCTGGTTTCGGCTACGGAAATTCCCCCTCAGGAGGATAGTGTCGTTACTCTGGACACCCTTACCGCAGCGAATGAAAATGAGCCGTCACCGGATACCCTCCCACCCAGCCAGACGAAACCTGAGTCTGTTCAAAAAGACAGTTCGAAAGCAGGGATTGAAGTTTCGGCCACTGCAGGTACACCTGTAGCCCGGGAAAGTGATTCAGTTTCTGTTTCGGGGGATACTGTCACTCTGGGACAGGCTGAATCCGCCACCGTACCGGAGGACACACTGGAGTCGGGCGAAGCGGATACACTCGTTTTGCAGCAAGA
>JBKHHW010000252.1:0-3412 GCA_046538945.1 Chitinispirillaceae bacterium
GCAAAACCTTATGTCTGGAACTCCGCCTCGTCACGGTCCTAAAATCCTGTGCTTCAATCCCCATCCCGCCCTTTTCCAAAAACAGCCCCTCGGGAATTCTGAGAATTCCCCTGCTTCGGGTGATTGCCACATAGAGAAGATTTATCTCCTCATTGAGCCTCTCCAGTTCAAACAAAGGAGTATCCTTGTTCTCCTCCACCCGCCGGAGTTTCTTTTCGGTAATAAAGTCATTTTCAAGGCTTACCGAATCATACTCCAGACCTTTACACCGATGAACCGTCGAAAAGATCATGTCAGCTTTACTTCTGTCTTCATCTGCAACATGCAGATCCTTGAGCCTGTTGATGTGCACTGGAAGCTTGCGTCCGTACTCATTAACCATTTCAATAAGAGTGAGAAGCTCGCTGTCACCCGATAAATCCGCGTACTCTTTAAGTTCATCGATTGATCTCATCTTTTTTATAAGCGGGTCGCGGATCAGGTTGTTTTTACCCTGATAGAGGTTGAGCACATCCCAGAGAGAGGCCCCTTCAGCAGCAAACAGATAAGAATTCAGATTTCCTTCGAAGTATATTTTCCGCTTTTTTCTGCTGCTGTTTATGAATTCAATCGCCCGGCGCACAAGTGACAGATTGGTGCGGGCAAGAACAGCCTTGCTCGAGGCCCGCTTCAGCGGCCCTCCCTTACCCTTGATTGTAACGTCCTGAGGGTTTTTGAGGTACTTTTTCCACCTCAGGACTTCCATGGCGGTATCGGCGATCTCCTGTGGAAAACGGAAACTCGTCGTGAGGGAATAATCCCTGAAAGCCACACTTTTCAAGGCATTTATCGCGTATCGCCAACTGTAGATCTGCTGGTGGATATCGCCCACGATGATCTTCCGGGCACTTTCCTGATTGAGAAATATGTCAAGCATTACCGGGGATGCATCCTGCCCTTCATCAAAGAGCACGATGTCACAATTAAGCCGCGGTTTGAGGAGTTGGTATTTCTTGAGATAGAATTCATGGGTGACCGCGATCTGAGCCGAATTCATCTTTGCCAACAGCTTTCGCGCACCATCAATGATTCTGTCCTGATGCTTCCGGACAAAGCCTCTGCTTCTGGGTTCGGCGATGAAGCTCGGGTAATCCAGGTCAGCTACTTTTGATTCAGCCTGATTGCAGAACAGAGACACCAGTTTTCCGATATGCCCGCAGATGGAGATCGTGGTGACCGGATCTTTTCTCGATGGTTTGATTTTTAAAATGTCGGCAATTTCATAGGGTTTATACGATGCCCGCACCGCATAACCGTGGCTGGGGACAATTCTGCCCCAGGCAAGACTGTGAGCGGTCTCTACCTGGACATGTCCAAGCTTCTCCTGGGCGAAACGTTTCTGAGAGTCTATCTTCACGGAACGGTTGAATGCAAGATAAAGTACCCGACGCCCTTTTCCCTGATGCCTGGCGTATTCAATGAGGGTACTAGTCTTTCCGCTCCCTGCAACAGCGTGGATTTTGAGGTTTCCGCTGCTGTCGATTACCGCTTTCTGCTCTTCTGTTAATCGCACCGAATCCCCTCAGGTGGTTATGCAGTGAGGTTAATATAGTTAAGGAGAAGGCGGGATGAAACCGTGTGATGGGGGAGCTGACGTCCGCTTTTAATCAACACAAATCCCATTGCACGTTTTCCGCAGATGCCTGGTTTACTCCAGGTTTGGACTGGTATACAAGGGATGTTTTTGGCGAAATCAGTTACAAAAAAGCTGAAAGTCGATCCATACGAACTACAATGAAAGTTTGATAACCGCAGATGGTCCCCTCGGGTTAGGTTGTCGTGCCGCAAAGAGCGGGCCGGTTTTTGCATAAAAAGAATTTTCCAGGCAGGCTGACCAAAAAAACTCCCCGATCCGGCTGCCGGGTCCGGATTCCTACAAAAAGCGGGCATCAGGGGCGCGCCCGCACCCGAAAAGAGGAGTATGACTGCATCCACAAAAAAGACAACTCTCTTTCTGATCAGTGCGGGAGCAGCCGGACTGATCTACCTGGCCGTGCTCCATCTTCTGGTGGAGGTATGGAAAAGTGACCTGTATATCGGAGTTGCAGCTGCCTACCTCGCAGCGATGTCTTTTTACTTTCTTATCAACAAGCTCCTCATCTTCGGGAAAACCGTTGAACACCATCGTCTCTTTCCACAGATTCTGAAATTCGCCTTAATGCTGGTCGCTAACTACCTGATCACATACTTTCTGGTATGGCTGTTTGAAAGATACACCGGTGAGGTTTATTCAGGTTCCATTGCTGCCGGCATAGTGACCACGCTGGTTGCCTATCTGGTATTCAGCAGGATATTCAGGTGAGGACAAAAAAGAAGAAAATCAAAAAAACGCAAGAGACTGCGAAATTCTGAGAGATGGAAAAATGGCAATGTTTCCGGCAGATCAAAGATCATACTAAAAGTCAAAAATTCTCTTTTCCGTGCTTTTGGCAGAACCTTTCTGTAACCGCCCACAGCTCAGGCGCGAGCGACTTTTTAACCTTCTCCCGGATGGTTCGGGGCACCCCGCCGTAAAACGCCTCCGCAATCCCGCCAGCAATACAGGCAATCGTGTCGCTGTCGCCCCCAAGCGATACGGCGTTCCGGACAGCATCTTCATAGGTGATGGAATCCAGAAACGAAACGATGGCCTGCGGGACCGAGCCCTGGCAGGAGACATCAAAGGAGTACCCGGGGCGGATCTCCTCCACGGTACGGTCGAGATCGTAGCCGAACCGGCCGGCGATCCTTGACCGGATAGTTTCCTTGCTGTTTGCAGTTCTGGCGAGAAAAACCGCGAGTGCGGTAGCCTGCGCTCCCTTGACCCCCTCGGGATGGTCGTGCGTGATTGCGGCCGTGGCCCTGGCCTGAGCGAGAACCTCCTCTTCTGTTGCGAATGCAAATCCCACGGGACTGACCCGCATAGCCGATCCGTTGCCCCAGCTGTTATAGGGTCCGGCTCCGGGCGAGTGAAGCCAGCGTTTAAAGGATTCGCCGTAACCGACATCAGGGTACTTCAAACCAATCCTGCGCACAGAATCCACATAAGATTCCCCCGAGAGAATCGCATCGGCTATGGCCACGGTGAGAACGGTATCATCCGTAAAACGACATCGCGGATCGAACAGGGGAAAGTCCTTAACTTTTACGGGGTCGAATTCATACACCGATCCGATGATATCACCGGCAATTGCTCCGATCATATACTCTGTTTCCCCGGCAGGACAGGCGTTTTTGCGTGGGTTCCACTGCTGGATAGATGGCGGGAAGTACAGGTAAGCAGCACTAGTATTAATACGGAAATCATTCCGATAGGCACCCACATGTAGAGTTGTGTCATAGTATTAACGGTCCCGTTCACAAATTGAGCTACAGCTGCAGCAGAGAGGGCTGA
>JBKHHW010000253.1:0-3412 GCA_046538945.1 Chitinispirillaceae bacterium
CACATTCAACCATTTGAACCTTCCGGGTTGGTGTTTTATATTGAGATACACTTAAAAGGAGAGATAATATGGAAAACAACTTCGATTTCACAGTCCCCGCTCTGGGCCCCTGCAAAGTAGCCTCACCGATCCCCTTATCCAAGCGGCTGGGAGATTTCATCGCCAACTATGTCAGGGACGATGAGTACGTTGTCTATGAGACCAATGCCACCCCGGGTGAGACGGTCTCTTTCGACAAGAAGTCCCTGATGGAGAAGGCTGGTCCCCGCGAGCATATCTTTTTTGATCCTCAAAAGGTCCATGCCGCCATAGTGACCTGCGGTGGACTGTGTCCCGGTCTCAACGATGTGGTACGATCGATCGTTTTGGCTCTGTGGCATCAGTACGGGGTTCGACGCATTTCCGGTATTCGCTACGGCTACCGGGGATTTCTGTTCGAAGAGAAATACCCGCTTATGGAGCTGCTTCCGGAGGTGGTGAAAATCATTCACCGGCAGGGGGGAACCATTCTGGGGTCATCGCGGGGGTACGGAGATCGTATATCTGAAATAGTGGATTCTATGGAGAAGCATGGGATAAACGTCCTTTTCACTATCGGTGGTGACGGAACTCAGCGCGGGTCCCTGAAAATCGCTCAGGAAGTTGAACGCAGGGGTTTGCAAGCTGTCGTGATCGGTATTCCCAAGACAATTGATAACGACCTGAGCTTCATTCAGAAGTCTTTTGGGTTTGAAACCGCCGTTTCAGAAGCGGCTCACGCTGTGTACGGGGCCCATGTGGAGGCTCATGATGCAGTGAACGGAATCGGCCTGGTCAAGCTTATGGGCAGAGAGTCCGGGTTCATTGCCGCTTACACTGCGCTGGGCACCAGGGATGTGAATTTCGTGCTGGTGCCGGAAGTCCCTTTTGACCTCGAAGGTGAAAACGGCCTTTTAGCTCACCTTCAGAAGAGGCTTGAGGAGCGCAACCACGCGGTGATCGTGGTGGCCGAGGGAGCGGGTCAGGATCATCTCGCTGCCGCATCTACGGAATTCGATGCTTCCGGAAACAAAAAATTGGGGGATATCGGCACCTTTTTGGAGGAAAGGATCACTCAGTATTTCAAGCAGAAGAACATCGAAATCAATCTCAAGTATATCGATCCCAGTTACACTATCCGCAGCACTCCCGCCAATCCCATCGATTCGATTTACTGCGCCCGGTTGGGTGCAAACGCGGTGCATGCGGCCATGGCCGGCAGAACCAAAATGCTGATCAGCCTGATGAACAATACGTTTGTGCATGTTCCCACAGAGCTGGCCGTTTCGAAAAGGAACTGCATCGATCCGGAAAGCGCTCTGTGGAGGGATGTGATTGAATCAACGGGACAGCCTCCACTTATGAAATAAATCCGGTGGATGGATCGATACAGAAAAGGCCTGCTCTTTCTGAGAGCAGGCCTTTTTCCAATTACTACATTTCGCGACCTCAGTATTTTATTCTTTCTACATTCTCCATTGAGATTCCGTCCCATGATCTGATAAGCTTTCCGATGCGGTCCCAGCGGATCTTCAGAGGAAGCTGCCACATGGGGGTTTGGTTATCAAGAGAAAAGTAGAGGATGAATGCTTTTGCTTTGACGAAATTGCGGTTGAGGTAGCCCCAGTAGCGTGAATCCGCAGAATTGTCCCGGTTATCTCCGATCATGAAGTAATTGTCGAATCTGACTTCGTAGCTGTCTACCGGTTTTTCATCCACAAAGAGTTTGTGGCGGATCTCGACCTGCCGGCCGGGAAACGCATCCCGGATCACATTCATGTACTTCTGAAGCTCAGTCCAGTCGTCGATACGGTCGAAGCTGAAGGGCTGCTGTTTTCTGGTGTAGGGGTTGGTGATCGTCAGGTTCCCGTTCTGCAGATCCTCCAGAGAAACTTTCCAGTTATAGAATGAGAAGGGGACGTGGTTGGAGTACTCTCCGTCTACAAAAAGCTGGAAATGCATGGACACATGTTTTCTGGGATTCTCCTGATGTATAAGGTGTTTGAGAAAAAGGAATTCCCTAAGAGGCAGCTTGTTCGCATGAATCACGTCGCCTTTTGCAGGTATACTCAGCGGTTTGAAATTGGATATGCCGTGGTGAAGTTTTCCGGAGCTGGTGTATTTGCCCCTGGGCGGTTTCTGGAGCTCTTTGCCGTTCACAAGAAGTCTGGTGCTTTTGATCTCCACCACATCGCCCGGTCCTGCCACGGCCCGCTTGATGTAATCTTTGCTGTCCGTGCCCGGATATTTGAAAATGACCACATCACCGGGTTTTGGATCTGCCAGCGCGGGGAGCCTTTGGGTAATGCCCAGTTCCTGTGAAAAGGGTATTATCGGTGCGCCGTAGACGAATTTGAGGCCCAGAAGAAAATCTCCCACCAGAAGACTGTCCTCCATGGAACCGGTGGGGATCTTGAATGCCTGAATCACGTAAACTATCGCAATGAGCGCCATGATCAGGGCAGAACCCATCTCTCTGAAAAACCGAATGATTCCCGCCTGCTCTGATCTGCGTGCCTGCTGCTCTGACAATGAAAGCCTCCATTTTCACACTAAGTCGTATGGATAGTGTTTGAGTGCAATTTTTCAACCAAATTAGTTCGTTGAAAAGAAACGAATATTTTAAAATAAGTTAACTGCAGCTCGGGGAGGTAGAATTACAGTTCATGTTCAGAAGATATTGCCTTTACCTGTTTGTTGAAATTGGTTCGGTTCACCGGTTTTGATCACCTTATCACAGCTGAATTAATCCTGATTCAGGTGGATGTGGCCAAACAGAAACGGGGATTGTTTCTTACTCCCGTTTCTTTAACCACATTTCAGGTTTCGTTTACAGCGGTTTGACCGGAACACAGATATCCACTATGTGCTTTTTCTGCGGATGTTCCTCCGGGTTGTTCCTGTACAGCTCGAAAGTGGGGCGGTCATCAGGCTGGAAGCCGCTTTTGGGGAGCCACTGACCGAACACATAGCTCCAGGCCTTTTCGTATTCGTCCGCGTCGATTTCGAAGTGGGCCAGGGCGTACTTTCCCGCCGGAATGCTGAGTTTACCGACCTCCCCGTCAACACTCGTGTCCCGGGGGACGGTGATGCACACATCCACCTTCAGTCTGCTTTCGTCGCTGATGTCGGGATCATCATAATAGATGGACATCATTTTTGTGTCCGGCCCGATGAGGTTTCTGGGACCGGCCCATTTCATAAGTTTCCCCCACAATTGCGCAAACAGAGCGGAATCGCCCTGGTAAGGTCCGATATGGCGTACATAGGCAACAACCATTTCCGGAAGCTCCTCCACATCCACCTTCACATCCTTCATCTCCGACATACAGCTCCTCCTTGGTAGTAAATTGATGAGGTCAAATGATTGCTAACGCAATCCGTGCCATCAAAA
>JBKHHW010000254.1:0-3394 GCA_046538945.1 Chitinispirillaceae bacterium
GACGCACCTTCCCCCCGTCACGGTCCCGTTTACAAGTGAAACCGGTCTGAGGTCTGGCGGAACTGGCGGGAAATGCGTAAAGAGAGGATTTCCCGGAAAAGGTTAAAAATCAAAAGGCGGATTCAGACACCACGGATGCAGTGCCTGAATTCGCCTGAACTATCTGATAATCGATTATATTGCAAATGAACATATATGGAACCGGAGTGGCCGCTCTGTATTGCTACAGAAGAACGGTTTTCAGCTGACCAGCATGCCAGGGTTCACTCCGGAATCCGCAAACTGCGGGATTTCCACTAGCTGCCCCCTCTTGGCCAGCGACTCGTTGCACGCTTCCAGCATCCGCACCACGCGCAGCCCGGAAGCACCGTCATTGATGGGCTTTGTGCCCTTTTCGATACACTCGACAAAATGGCTGCACTCAAGCCTCAGCGCCTCGGTGCTGTCAAGCCTGGGTGCCCAGATGTCGCCTGAACGGTAGGAAACCAGAAGGTTGTACAGACTCTTCAGGTTGTCCACCTCTATACCTTTATCGTAGATCTTTATCTTTTCGTCGGGATCAAGGTCGTTCCACACCAGCATCTTCTTTTCTCCGCCGATGAGCGTGTTGCGCACTTTCACCGGAGAGAGCCAGTTGACATTGAAGTGAGCGATAAGGTTGTTTTTGAAATACATGGTCACATAGGAGACATCCTCCATGTTGCTCACATGCGCCACCCCGTTTGCGGTAAGCGCCTCGGGCTTCTCGGTGAGCAGATAATCCATAATGGAAAAATCATGGGGAGCGAGATCCCACACCACATTGACATCATGCTGGAACAGGCCCAGGTTCACCCTGGTTGAATCGTAGTAGTATATTTTCCCCAGCGTCTCATCCCCGATCAGCTCCTTTATCCTTCGCACTGCCCCGGTGAAGATGAAGGTGTGATCGACCATTATGCAAAGAGACCTGCTTTCGGCGATTTCAATGAGCTCCTCGGCCTGCTCGCTTGTGGCGGTGAATGGCTTTTCCACAAAAACGTGTTTGCCGTTGAGGAGAGCTTTTTTGGCAAGCGGGTAGTGGGTGGAAACGGGGGTGACCACCGCGACCACATCGATATCGGGAGCCTCCAGGACATCATCCGCGGAGGTGGAGATCTCAATATTGGGGTTTTCCTTCTGCAGAGCCTTCAGAGCGTCTTCACGCTTGTCACAGACCCTTACTACTTGTGCTCCGTCTATTTTGGAGAAGTTGCGTACGATGTTAGGTCCCCAGTAGCCGTATCCGACAACACCTATTCTAAGCATCAAAGAAAACCCTCCGGGAGATGGTGAGACATGTATGTATTTGGTATATAATCATTATGAAATGCATGAGCCGGGGTTTCAGTATGCCCCTTTGATTAAAGCGATAGGGGTTTTGACTATCATTTTAATATCCAGCGCGTTGGACCAGATTTTTATGTACCGTATATCCATTCTGACCATGCCGTCGAAATTGGTGGTGCTGCGCCCTTCCACCTGCCAGTATCCGGTGATTCCGGGCTTGAACTCCTGGATACGTCTGCGGTGCCACGCATCGTACTCCTCCACTTCGTAGGGAATGGGCGGGCGGGGGCCCACAAGAGACATGTCTCCGAAAAGGACATTGAGAAACTGAGGTACCTCATCCAGGCTGGTTTTACGAAGGAATTTTCCGATGGAAGTAATGCGGCTGTCGTTTACAAGCTTGAACACCTTCTGTCCGGTCTCGTCACTTACCTGTTCTGCGCACCCCTTGATGAACTGTTTCATGTATTCCTGATGACACGATTCGCTGGTGCCGGTGGTCATGGTGCGGAATTTGTAGATTCTGAACACCTTTCCACCTTTGCCCACACGCTCCTGACGGAAGAAAACCGGTCCGGAGGATGTCAATTTTATGATTGCGGGTATGAGCATGAATACGGGAGCAAAGAGGATGAGGCCGACAACCGATCCCAGGATGTCGATGGCTCGTTTCATTGCCAGTGCTGATTTGCGCGCAACGGGTGTTCTGCTGATGTCGGGATAGAAGATCTCGTTATACCTGGGATCCTCATTCTGCAGATCCGAGGGATACCAGTACGTGCTGATTCCCACTTTGCTTATCGATTCCGGTGCAAGAGTGGAAACAAAGCTTTTTCTGACCTTTTCCATGATGATGAATCTGCTGTCTTTTGAAATCTCGGTGAATATAATCCCGATAGACTCACCCTCCGCATACCATCCCTTGATGTCGATTACCCGGGTTCCCTTGCAGATACTGTCAACGGCCTGCTCGATTTTGATTTTGGCGTTTTCTTTTTTAGAGCGCTTCTTTTCTTTATGCGTAAGTAGTTCCGTAATATCGACTATCATCACCATTATAGGATTACCTGAACGCTCGGAGCGGCACCGCTCTACGGAAAGCAGCGTTCTGAAGGCTTCCTGTGAGATGAGCTTCTGGTTGGGAAGCGTGGAGATTTCCGAACGGGCGCGGGTCGCATTATCTGATAACTGATCATCGTTTCTGAACACCAGCACTCCTCCTTACTACAGTTGTTTTACTTAAGGGTAAAGAAGAACAAGTCTAGAATATATGAAAAAAAACAGCTGAAAGTTTGTTACATTTTGGATACATGGCATTTTTTCTTTTTGTAACATTTTTGTAACATCTCTCAATACGATCTGTAGAATCTTTCTCTGTTCTGTTTTGTATGCAGATTGTTTTTCCGCAGCAGCAGGTATACTTTAAGGAGGGAGACCCTTTTTTCTCCGAACTGCGGCTGGGACAGCTTCTTTTTTATCTGAGCGCAACTGAGGGGTCCGTGGCGGCCGATTATGAGTTTCACGCACTCTTTGAGTGATGTGTTAGCAAACGAGTTTTTCTGATCAGGAATCTCTGTGCCTATCTGCGGAAGGCACGAGCGGTGTGCCACAATCGAAATCGCCTCGTAGGCACTGGAGAATGCTTCGATCACGGTGCCAAGTTTCTGAGCTCTGAAGTCATCCAAAAGTTTCAGATTCAGTCTGCATACTGTAAGCCTCCCGCCGGCGGCCCAGAAACGCCTTGTCTGGAGGGCAATCAGGTTCCAGCCCGCGGAACAGATCTCTTTTGTTCCCTGGAGATCGAGTACCAGGCGGATCTTTTTTTGGGTCAGGAACTGGTTGAGAAACCGGGCTAATTTCGCTGTGCTGTCGTGGTGAAGTCTGCCGATAAGGGAAAGGACAATGATTTCAGCAGGAGCCTTTTCAAGAACTCTGATTTCTCCCTCAAGGCTTTGGGAGATTTTGACAGGGGTGGGCTGGGAAATGGAGCCGGAATTTGGGGGGGGAGGGGGGGCTGGGGAATTTGGGGTGCCAGGGGTGGATGAATCGGGAAGACACTGTTGAGACGCCATGCTATGGCGTCTCA
>JBKHHW010000255.1:0-3391 GCA_046538945.1 Chitinispirillaceae bacterium
CTGGAATACACCGTACAGGTTAATGAAACGGGAGAATACGCACTCGATCTGCGCGTAGCGAATGCCGGAGATGCTAAAAGTCTTCATGTGGAGATTAACGGTGTAGATGTAACCGGGCCTGTAGAGGTGCCTGGCACTGAGGACTGGCAGGACTGGGCTACCGTTACTGTGCATGACATAGAGCTTACCCAGGGCGAACATGAAATGCGTATTGTTTTCGAAGCAGATTATATGAATCTCAACTACATGGAATGGTATGTACCTGGTGCAGTAGACATCTCAAACCATGCGAAGAGAGAAACGCTTCAGAATACGTTCTCCGGCCATGGTTTCCGGATAAGGCTCAATGGACACTTCGATTACCATATCACTAATGTCAAAGGCATCTGCATTGAATCAGGAGAAGGAAAAGATCTGCTGACCGTAGGTACAAAACTGGTTCCGGGCGTATACTTGCTCAAAATAAAGAATACGGTAGGAACATTCGGAAAAAAGGTGTTGAAAAAGTAAAATCTTTCAGCAAACACCGACCATACAAATCGAACCTGGACAGCTCCAGGCATAACTCAAAAAGAAAACCCCGGTAATGAAAATTCATTTCCCGGGGTTTCTTTTTAGAGGTGGTTCTCTATAAACAAAACGAATACTTTAAAATCTCATCGTTCAATACCCATCTTTAAAAATGAATCCCGACCTGATTACTGAACCCGCACTTCTCAACTCTACCGCAACCGGGGTTTTACCAGTTCACTGCCGGGATGCTGGTTACGGTAACAGAAATTTATCCATTCCGGCGGTCGTGCCACATGCTCTATGCGCACCTCATCCATGACACCACTGAAGTATTCTCCGACACGTCCTCCGAAAAACAGGGGATTATCACTGCCGGCAGGATTCATAGCAATCGCAAGAGATGAATCCACCTCTTCGCCATTGACATATAAACGGATTTTGTCTCCATCGTACGTGCTGGCAACGTGATACCATGTTTCCAAAACAACAGGATTCGGTATCGAATCCGGGGTATCCTGGTATATTCCCCGCCAGGTGTAAGTAGCAAGAGTATCTGTAAAGTGTTCAGCCCGAATACCGCTGTATTCGGTATCATACCATAGGGTATAACAGGGTTCTTTCATGATGAAACGCCAATTTGCATTTGTATTATGATACGGCTTGATCCAGCAGCTCAGTGTGTAATTACCATCCAGATTAAGAAGTCCGGCGCCGATAGAATCACTTCCGTTAAACATCAGTCCCCGACCTATAACGGCCGGAACCACATTTGCGCCGCTCATGGAACTGCCGGCAGTCCCATCAAACCCGTTAAAGGTACGATCTTTTATGGCACCAGCACCCGCGGCAGGATTTTCATTGAAGTGCCATACTCCTGAAAAGCCGTTGGCCGTATCGAAAACGACCGCCCCGTTAGACTGGTCATACGCATCGGCTTCGCCCCATTTCATTACGATGTACTGTCCGGACCTGTTGGCGTGAACTGTATCCACCCTTACCCAGACCGAAGCACTTTGAGACCCTGGATCCCAATGTTCGATTTCATAGGGAAGGGGTGAATCGTCAGAGGAGTAGAAACGGATATCCCAACCTCTGAAATCAGCCAGACTGAAATTGAAATTTGAAGCATTTAGATTTACAAGCAGAGGAAAATAGGTCACCGTGGCTTCTGAAGAAATACCGGCTGCTTCGTTACCAAAATAGATATAGCCGGAATACGTAAAACCATCCGTTATTCTGACGGGCACAGTCACAGCCTCACCAGTTTTCACATTCCGTAGTTCTCTATCCGGATAAATGCTATTACTCCTGCAGATCACAATATCCAAATATCCCTCTGGCAGGTTATCGAATTCAAAAGTACCATCTGTATTCACCGGCACACGCCGTTCAATCCCCCTCACCATCGCATAATACTTCTGTTCACCAAGGTGTGCAGTGTCCACCGAACCGACAACACTCGCATAACGAGAAAGCGAATCAGTCCCCAGATCGGCAGTATCCTTTTCTCCTACGCTGCAGGTGAAAAGCACTGCCCCCCCGTAGGTATCATCATAAACTTCGATACAGTAGTCCCCCGGGTCGATACCGGAAATGTGAAAACGGCCAGAAGGATCTGTCACCGTATCAATGCTGCCCGAAGTATATCCAGCGGAAACATCTGCCAGGCTGAGATAATCCGCTCGGCGAAGGCGTACTACGCTGCCGGCTGCAGGAGTTCCATCAACATTATGGACATAAGCCACAATGCCGTTTGTCGTCTCCGACCCTCCTGCGATATCCTTCCCCGCGGAACAAGCAAGCAGAATCAGAAAGCATACCGGAAGAATTAGAACTGTATTTCTCATTCATCATCTCCCAGTGGATTTGTCAGAGGAATTAGCTGAATATTTACCTGAAACACCGTGTCAGGCTTGTTCTCGTTCTCATGAGATAGGATGGACTGGCGCAGCTGACGAATTTTCTCCCGTATTTCAGGCAAATCCCTGGAAGAAAGTGCTACGGTCACAGTGGAAATATCACGAATCTCCTTTGGGTGGAGATCCAGAGCCTGCGTGGACAACTTTATTATCTCCTTCTGATACTCTCTTATAGCAGCCGACTGCCACCGCTCTCCGCTGGTAACAAAATCGTCAGTAGGACGGTAAATCCCATCCTCCCCGCGCGTAACCAGCCCGATTTTTTCCAGCAGACGGATCGACTCCTGAGCCTGTTTGGCCGTTATGGGAGGTGTAAGAAGCGAGGCAAGCCTCTTATAGTCACCCCTGAATTCATAAATGGAGAGAAGCGCGTGAATCGCACTGTGATGCCATTTCTGGTAAAAAGCATACTGTGACTGCTCAACAGGCTTGCTGTTGGGGGCGCCCCGCAGAGTCATCAGTTTTTCAAAATACAGCTTAATATCGGAGTTTGTCTTGGCTTTGTTGTAACTGACCAGGACATCAAAGTAGCGCGATTCCTTTTCCGTGAACTTGAAAAACCTGCAGACTGATCCAATGGACCTTTTGGCCAGATGGTGCTTACCCTGGATCACCTTGAGCAGAAACCCCGGATCCAGATCCATGCGGTTTCCCAGATAACGGAAAGAGATATGCGGTTTGCCCCGCTTCTCCTCCTCGTAGAAATCGCGCATATATTTCTGGTAATCGAAATATTCAAAAATCTTCTTCATATACTCTATTATATACTAAAACATCTTTGAAAGGAACGGTGAAGAAGCAGAAAATGTTGAAGATAAGTTCAACACTTGAGTTTTCAACAGCTGGAAGCGGCACGGGAAGTGTCGTTGACGGGGAATACAAACTGGAGGTGCCTATGTCTCAGAGAAACGGGTTCTCAATGTGGATGTGGGAATGCCGGTGGATCCCTGGAGATTCGT
>JBKHHW010000256.1:0-3383 GCA_046538945.1 Chitinispirillaceae bacterium
AACGTATTTATATGGAAAAAGAGTTGCTCGTTGTCGATAACCTGAATGCCCCATTTCTGATCATCGACTCGTCCTGGCATGTAACCAGGATGAATCCTGCCGCTCGGCAGCTCCTGGGGTTTTCAGGCCGGAAAGTGCTGGGTGAAGAGCTCGTTTCTCTTTTCCCCGGGGTGTTTGAAACCATTCCTTCCGATGTAATGCTTCAGAAATTGAAGGAAAGGCAGATGGTTGAACTCGAACTGCGGGTGGGAAAGCAGGCGGGAGCACCGTTGTATGTTCATCTTTCGTTGTCGGCTCTGGGTGATTCGAATGGAAAACCGGGGGAGGTTCTTGGTCTGCTGTGCGATATGACCGCAGGCAAAGAATCAAGGGAGGAGTGCAGGCGGATAGAGGAGCGTTACACGTATGCATTGAGGGTTGCAGGTATAGGGGTGTGGGAATGGGATCTGGTTTCCGATACAGTGCTCGGGTCCCCGGAGTTTTCTGCTATCTGGGGCTATTCACCCGGTGAATTCGGGGGTACGCTTCAGGAGGTTATCGACAGAGTTCACCCCGAGGATGTCGGGAAGTGGCGGATGCAGATAGGGGAGTCTCTTGAGAGGGGGGTTGAGCACAATCTCGAGTTTCGGATAGTACTGCCTGGTGGCGGTATAGTGCGCTGGGTTAGGGCGCACGGGGACCTCCGGCGTGATGCTCAGGGGCAAGCTGTGAAGATGATTGGTGTGGTGCAGGATATTACAGAGTATAAACTGGCGGAGGATAAACTCAGGATCAGTGATGAGCGGTACCGTTCGTTGATGAGCAACACATCGGAGGGGGTGTTTCTTTTTGAACTGGCACAACCGGTTGATACCGATACCCCTGTTGATATCCAAATAGAGAAGATACATCAGGGATGGGTTGCGGAATGCAATGATGCTCAGGCGAAAATGTACGGCTACGATCGCGGAGAGCAGCTTGTCGGAAAACCGCTTTATGAGATGCTTGGAAAAACGGTCAAGGAGGAGAACCGTGCCTTTCTCACAGAGTGGATCAGCAATGGTTACCAGGTGACTGGAGCCGTGTCTTCCGAAGTAGATCGCAACGGGAACCCGGTCTGGTTTTCAAACAATGTCATCGGAATAGTCGAGAACGACAGACTTGTACGGATTTGGGGCACGCAGATAGATGTGACCGGAATGAAAAAAGCCGAGGAGCAGCTAAGGGATCAGCGCTGGCGTCTGCAGAGCATCATCGAGGGAACGAACGTGGGGACGTGGGAATGGAATGTGCAGAGCGGGAATCTGGTCATAAACGAGATGTGGGCGGGGATAATCGGTTACAAGCTAAGTGAGCTGGAACCCATTAGTATAAAAGTATGGGAGAGGGTGACTCATCCTGATGACCTTGAAAAAAGTTCAGAACTGCTGAAGCGTCACTTTGCGGGGCAGACACCTTTTTACCGCTGTGAGGTCAGGATGCGTCACAGGGATGGACACTGGGTGTGGGTTCTTGATCAGGGGAAGGTCATATCGCGTACGCCTGATGGGAAACCGCTGATGATGTTCGGGACGCATACTGATGTCACCGAACGAAAGGAAAACGAGCAGAAGGTCATACGCGAGCGCGACTTGTCTCATGCCATTCTGGAAAGTCTTCCCGGTATTTTCTATATCTTCGACGAAGAGGGAAGGTATCTGCGCTGGAACCACAGTTTCGAGAAGGTGACCGGGTACAAGCCGCGGGAAATCTCCCGGCTTCATCCCCTTGACCTGTTTCTCGGTGAAGATAAAAAGCGGGTTGCCGGCAGGATAAGTACCGTATTTGAGGTCGGAGCGGGGGATGTGGAGGCTGTTCTGGTTGATAAAAACGGTGATAAGACGGTGTATTACTTTACCGGTCAGCGAACGCGGTTGGATGGTGTGATTTGTCTGGTCGGAATGGGGATAGATATCAGCGAGCGCAAAAGAGCGGAAGCCCGGCAGAATGAGCTCAAGGAAAAGATCGAAGCCTGGCAGAAAATAATGGAGTATATAATCAAATACGATCCCAACGCCGTATCTGTTCTTGACAAGGATCTGCGCTATATTTTTGTAAGCGACAGGTTCAAAGATGATTATAATATCAGGGGGCGGGAAGTTATAGGAAAAACACACTATGAAGTATTTCCTGAGATCCCTGATAAATGGCGGAATGTTCACGAAAAAGCGTTGAGCGGAGAGGTTCTGAAAAATGATGAGGACTGCTTTAAAAGAACCGATGGAACAGTGGACTGGGTGAAATGGGAGTGTCGTCCATGGTTTGAGTCTGACGGGGCGGTGGGGGGAATTATTCTCTATACAGAAGTGATAACCGGGCGTAAAAAGGTTCAAGAGGACTTGAAGGCATCTCTTAAGGAGAAGGAGACGCTTCTTCAGGAGATTTACCACCGCACCAAAAACAACATGCAGGTTATTTCCTCTTTTCTCGAGCTTCAGGCTTTGTCATCGGGAAATGAGGAAGTCAGCCGCATTATCCAGGACAGCACGCTTCGTATCAGGACCATGTCTCTTGCCCATGAGATGCTTTATAAAGGTAAAAGTCTCTCCAGTATCAGTCTGAAAGACTATTTGACCGAGCTGGTGGGACTTGTTGCGGCTTCAGCCGGGGCCGCGGCAAAACGAGTACAGTTGCGTTTTGATATAGATGATATCGATTCGCTGATCGATATCGCCATTCCGTGCGGACTTGTGGTAAACGAGCTGGTTTCCAATTCATTCAAGCATGCGTTTCCTGATGATCGGGAGGGAATAGTCACGGTCGAACTTCACGGAAAAGACGAAAACCGTCTGGAGCTTGTTATCGCCGACAACGGGGTCGGTCTGCCTCCCGGACTGGACATTTTTAAAACTGCGACTCTGGGAGTGCAGCTTGTCGTTCAGATCGTGCGTCATCAGCTTCACGGCTCCATTCAGGTCGAATCGGAGGGCGGTGTGAAGTGGCGCATACAGTTTAACAGCAACATCTACCAGAAGAGGGTATGATGAATTCTGATTCACCAAGCGTGCTTATTGTAGATGATGAGGCAGTGATGGTGATGCTGCTGCAGGTACGACTGAGGGGAGCCGGTTTGAATGTGGTAGGAACGGCCTCATCGAAGGAAGAGGCGGTTTCGGAGGCGTTAGATACCTTTCCGGATTACATCATAATGGATATCCGTCTGACCGAATCGGGGGATGGTATCGAGGCTGCGCGGGAGATTTTGGGTAAAATACAAACCCGGGTGATTTTCATTTCCGGGTATTCTGAGGGCGATATTAAGAACCGCGCCATGGAGCTTGATCCGCTCGCTTACCTGGTGAAACCCTTTGATGCCTCGGAAGTGATCTCGATAATACGGGAAAGCTGATGTCATTTTTGATTTT
>JBKHHW010000078.1:0-13421 GCA_046538945.1 Chitinispirillaceae bacterium
GGTGCGGCAATCAAAACTGGCCAGAAGCTCAGTCAGGAAGAAATGAATGCCTTGTTGAACAGTCTGTTTTCAACCAGGAATCCCTATACATGTCCCCACGGGCGACCAACGCTGGTTAGAATGTCTGTGGATGAGCTTTCGCGTCGTTTTCTGAGATGAGGGAGAGTATGGAAAATAGACCCGATGCTAATGCTTTCGTATTCAAAATGCCGGAACAGTTCGGTTGCAGCGTGCTGTCCCAAACCTTGTCCGACCTGCAGAAGGTCATTGCCGGTGAATGGAAAAGTCTGGTGCTCGACCTTTCCGATACGGTGATGATGGACAGTTCGGGTGTGGGCAGTCTTGTGTTTGTTTATCAGGAACTGAAGGCCCGGAGCAAAACACTTCTGCTCAGGAATCTGCAGAGAAATATCTACGATCTGCTGGTCGAGACCGGCATTGACAAGCTGTTCGATGTGGAAAAGCCCTCCGGGATTAGGAAGGCTGAAGTAGATCTTCTTCAGCTTGATATACCTCTGGATGTGACAGAAGAGATTGTGGGGGACATCTGCATTCTGAATCTAAGCGGGGTGATGAGTTATCCTGCCGGTTCGATGCAGTTTAAAAGATGTGTGTTTCTCTCCCTTGCAAAAAGCAGAAAAATACTTCTCGATTTCGAAAATCTGGCGTTTTTCGATTCTCTGAGTGTGGGCTCTGTTCTGAGGCTGAGCCGTCTCATGCGTGAAAACGGCGGCTCTTTGAAAGTCTGTAGCGCTAATCTGGTTATAAAAAACATGTTTTCCAGCCTGGGGATAGATTCCATAATTCCCATTTACCACAGCAGGGAAGAGGCTTTGGCCCGGTGGGAAGGCCGGAGCTAGATATGATCCTTGGGTCGATCGCTGTCGCCCTGCAGTCAATAGGGTGCAGAACAAATCAGGAAGAGATGAATGCCCTTCAGTCGCAGCTGAGTTCCGCCGGATGCAGAATTGTAAAAAACATCCGGGATGCACAGCTGGTTATAATCAACACCTGTTCTGTAACAGCCTGCACAGAATCCAAAACTCGCAGATTCCTTCAGTCTCTGTCACGTAAGTGTCCCGATGCTAAAGTTCTGGTCACCGGTTGTTTCGCCCAGCAGCTCGGTGAAAAACTCCGTAAGTACCCGCGTGTGCACTGGGTAGTGGGAAACGGGGAAAAACACCGCATTCTCTCCATCCTGGAATCCGAATCAGAAGGATTCTTCTTTTCTGACATTGTAAACAGAAAGACCCTTCCGGTTGATGAAAACTCGGGAGCTGCTTGCTATTCCTACCGTACCAGGTTTCCGCTTAAGATTCAGGAAGGGTGCGATTTTCAGTGCGCTTACTGCATAGTGCCTTCTTTGAGAGGCAGGTCAAGGTCAGCACCTCTGGGAAAGCTGCTCCGGGTTTTCAGGCGTGCTGTCGAATCGGGCTGCAAGGAAATCGTCATCACAGGGACTCACATCGGACAGTACCGAAATCCCGAAAAAGATGAGAACCTGGACAAACTGCTCAATGCGTTTCTGGAAATCCCGGGAGATTTCCGCATCAGGCTGAGTTCCCTGGATCCAAGAGATCTCACAGACAATCTGCTGGAACTGGTTGGGGAAGAGGATCGGGTGTGCAGTCATCTGCATGTGAGTGTGCAGAGTTTCAGCCCCAATGTCCTGGCATCCATGAAACGGCCGTATCGTCAGATAGATGATCTGGCAAGGCGGCTTGAGAGGTTTCGGCAAAAACACCCGTATGCCGGATTGGGAGCGGATTTCATAGTAGGTTTCCCGGGAGAAACAGATGAAATGTTCCAGACTACACTTAACAGGGTTAAGGAAATCGGGTTTACGTATGGCCATGTATTCCGGTTTTCAAGGCGTCCTGGAACTTTGGCGGCTGCCTATCCGGATCAGGTTCCTGAAAGGGTGAAAAGTGAGCGCAGCGAAATGCTCAGAAATGAACTGTCGAAAAACCATCAGGAATTTTTATGCTCGCTTTCTGGAAGAACACTACGTATAATAGTAGAAAAGGAGACGCCGGTAAGGGGAACTGCTGATAATTATGTCAAAGTAGAGGTGCCTCGGTTGCGGGCTGTCCGCAATTCATGGTTATCGGTAAAAGTGAGTAACAGGTTGCAGGGTGGATTCTGCCTTGCGGAAAAAATGGATGGAGTATGAATATGATGGATCAGAATATCGCTTCGGGTGTACAGAGTGGAAATGAACGGTACAGCCGAATTATCGAAAGCATCGACAGCCTCCCTTCGTTGCCTTCCATAGTTATGAAACTTATGCAGGTGGTGAATTCTCCGGATACGTCCGCTGAGGATGCCGCGGAGTTGATCGAGAGGGACCCTGCGCTGACCAGCAAAATGATTCGGCTTGCAAACAGTGCCTTTTATGGAATTCCCAGAAGCATCTCTTCTGTATCCAGCGCAGTCGTTATCCTCGGTTTCAACACCATAAGGTCGCTTGTCCTCAGTGCCACGGTGGTCCAGATGTTTGAAGGGGTGAAACAGTCCGTGGATACCGACCGTTTCTGGAAGCATTCTATTGTGACTGCCATGACTGCAAAAACGATTGTGCGTCACTTTATGAGTGTGAGAATGATGGATCCGGAAAGTGCATTCTGTGCAGGTATTCTTCATGATATCGGAAAGCTGATTTTCAGCCAGTATACGCCTG
The DNA here is from genome assembly GCA_046538945.1 of Chitinispirillaceae bacterium. GTDB lineage: Bacteria > Fibrobacterota > Chitinivibrionia > Chitinivibrionales > Chitinispirillaceae > JAEZKC01. Next base: position 2,681 of record JBKHHW010000078.1, read on the forward strand.
ATGACTATCAGAGCGTGTATGAATATGCCCGTGATAATTCAGTTCCTCTGGTGACGGCTGAAGAAACGGTCATGGGCATCAATCATGCTCAGGTGGGTAAGATTCTCGCCGACCGCTGGGCTCTTCCCATTGACCTTGAGTACTGCCTCATACACCATCATTCACCGGAAAACGCGGATAAGGTCGATGATCTGGTGAATATTATTCATCTGTCCAATATCATCTCGCATCAGCTCGGGTGTGATCTCTGGGAGGGCGAAGTTACATCTGCCGAAAACGAGCAGTGTAGAGAGGTGCTGAAGATAAAGGATGATGATTTCAACAGAATCACTGCAAAGATGGCCGAATCTTTGGATAAGTCGGATGAGTTCATGTCTGTGATAAAATAATCCCTGCAGAAATCGACTTCTCCACGCCGACACCATAGTCATTTCTGGCTCGAGCCTCTCGTGCTGTTGTGTTTTCCGTTTTTACTATCTATTTTTACGGGCGGTTTCATTTTAACCTCATCGATTAGAGAGTTGTATGAACATTTTTTCGCGTCTGAAGGATGGGCTGAGTAAAACTCGTTCCCAAATCAGTTCAATGGTAAAAAGTGAAGAGGTTTTGGGGGATGAGTTTTTCGATGCATTGGAAGATGCAATGATTTCCGCCGATGTAGGGATTGATCTCACGGAAAGTATACTGGAAGACCTCGAGATCGAGATCAGGAATCAGAATGTCAGGAGTCCGGCCGGAGCGTATCGCCTCCTCAAGGAAATGCTGGCTTCGGATCTGGCAGTTTCAAAGGATCCGGAGGATTTTCCGCCCAAGCCCTGGGTAATACTGGTAGTGGGAGTTAACGGGGTGGGGAAGACCACTACTATCGGAAAATTGGCAAATGAGTTACGGCGCGAGGGAAAAAAGGTGATGCTTGGTGCTGCCGATACGTTCAGAGCCGGTGCCATAGAGCAGCTCAAGATCTGGGCTCAGAGGACTGAGTCAGAGTTCGTGTCCCAGCATGAGGGAGCGGATGCGGCGAGTGTGGCTTTTGATGCGATGGAAGCCGCCAAGAGCAGAGATGTGGATGTTCTCATCCTGGACACTGCCGGACGTCTTCATGTGAAAGTCAACCTGATGAACGAGCTGGAGAAGATTTTACGAGTAATCAAACGCAATACTCCTCATGCGCCCAACGAAACTCTCCTTGTCGTGGATGCCACAACCGGACAGAATGCGATGAAGCAGGCCGAGGTATTTAACAATATATTGAAATTGACCGGTCTTGTCATAACCAAACTGGACGGAACGGCAAAAGGTGGGATAGCTCTTGCGCTCACCAGAAGGCTGAATGTGCCCATAAAGAAAATCGGGGTAGGTGAGGGGATTGATGATCTGCAGGATTTTGATCCTCACGCCTATGTTGAGGCAATGTTTGGCGACATCAGCCCGGAATAGCCTTTTTCAGAAAACTTCCACTCTGTTTCTGCCGTTTTCTTTTGCTCTGTAAAGAGCTTTGTCCGCATTGCTGATCAGTTCGTTTGCGGCGCGGGCATGATCCGGATACACCGCTATCCCAAAGCTCATGGTAACATTCACATCCGTGCCGCTCGTTGTTTTAAAAACCTGGGAAGCGATTCCCTGGCGTATTCTTTCCACCGTATCCCTTGCTCTCTCCTGGTCTGTTTTGTCCAGAACAAGGACGAATTCCTCTCCGCCGTAGCGTGCTGCAGCGTCGATATCCGCGCGAATGCTGTTTTCAAGTTTGCTTGCAATGCCTCTGAGAACCTTGTCCCCGAAAGGATGGCCGTAGTTGTCGTTGAGTTTTTTGAAATAATCGATGTCACAGAGTACAAGAGAGAGAGGTTCGTTGTATCTTGCACAGGATGGAATCTTGTTTGAAAGTATCTTTTGGAAATGACGATGGTTGTAGAGCCCGGTCAGGCCATCATGGGTTGCCAGTGCGTCGGCTTGTCTGAGAACGAAAATCTTTTCCAGGGCGAGCCCGGCGCTTGTGGCTATACGGGACAGAAGGTCGAGATTGGAATTGGTGAAAATGTCCCTTTTCTCTGATTCGACAAGCATCATCCCTTTGCACTTATCAATACCGAAGGGCACAGCCATGAATGAACCAAAAACATTGCTCTTTGGCTCGTCTTCTCTGTATCGGGTCTCGTAATGATCCTTGTTGTAGTTGCGGAAGAAACCGAAATCTTTTAAATAAGCCATTGTCATTAATGATTTCGAACCGCTTGTGCCCGGAGAAAAGGTGAGATCCAAAAACTTTTCCGATTCATGTCCGTATACTCTTACGATTTTCGCTTCAGCATCCTCTTCTTTTTTAATGCTGATGGTGAGTCGGTCACACGGGATTGCATAAGGAATGATTTCAGTCATTCTGTCCATGACGAAATCATAATCCAGATTTCTCCAGAACTCCTTTTCAATATTGCTCATCGCGGCAAGACGCTGGTATTCAAGTTTGTGTTCCGTGGTGAGGTAGGCAAAATAGACAGCCTGGCCCAGAGTTGCAGCAACTGAGTTGAGATAGGCATGGTCTTCGGGTGTGTAGACGTTTGCCTTTGTGTTGTCAACCAGAAGTAATCCCCGGTTTACTCCACCTGCTGTAATCGGGCTGACAAGAACAGACTGTACGTTTTCTTCATGTCTGTACGAGTGCTCTTCGTCGTAGTAGTACAGAGTAGCGTTCCCGTTTGAAAAATGGGGTTCGTAAAGGGGTTTCAGCCCTTCTGTTATTAGGCTGCCCAGAATGCCTCTTTTGGGAACGAGAATGGAGTTTTTGTTCACACGCTCACTTTTGGATAAGAACCGCCTCAGTGCATATCCGTTGTCGGGAGCCGGGAAAAACACCGCGATGGTGTTATACTCAAGCTTGCTGCATACAAGGGAGATGAAGTGATCCAGAATGCTGTCTACCACCGATTCAGTCCGTTTCCATTCCTGTTTTCGGTGATCGGAACCAAGAGCGGATGGCTGAACGGCTGCGGTTTCCTCCGCAATCTGTGCTTCGGCAATTTTTGGCAATATGTTCTCACTTGAACGGATTGCCGCCAGCTGCGAGGTGGTGAGGTGTTTACGCTTCTTCGGGGTGCTGGAAAGGATAAAGGAGCTCAGCGCAGTTCCAACCAGAAAACAGGAGGATATTTTCGGAATCATACCCTGAAGAAAAACGAGGCTGATTCCCACGGCAATCAAAATTGCGGGAATAATTATTTTCTTGTGAAAAAGATCTCTTCTCACTCGGAAGTTTCTCCTGTTTTCCGTTCAGTTGAAACAGTACTGATTGTCTTTTCGATTGCATTCAGTATGGCCGTTCTGTCCAGTGGTTTGGATACAACTCCGTTGAAGCCCATATTGAGAAGACTGCTCTGGGTAAGCTTGCGGATAAATGAGGTGACTGCAATAACCGGTATATGACAGATCTGTTCGCTTTTCCTCAGATGGTTGAAAAAGCGTATGCCGTCCATGACCGGCATCATAATGTCGGTGATGATCAGATCCGGAAATTCCTCTTCTGCTTTTTTGAGACCTTCGAAACCGTTGAGTGCAGTGATGATCTCGAATTCCTTATAGAGAAACACTTCAAGCAGGTCGAGAGTGTCATGATTGTCATCGACTAGGAGTATCTTCTTCTGCATGAATCAATGCGCCGCCTTTCTGTAGAGAACCAGTCCGATAAAGAGAAATATGGCGTTTCCGATCCATGCTCCCACAGTGGTGGGAATATGGCCGTTTTGAGCAAATACCAGTGCGAAGCGGCTTATAAGCCAGAAAAAGAATGTCATGAAAAGGCTTATGCCGAACAGTGCCGCTCCGCCTTTTCTGCCCGCGCGCGCCGTTATGGCGATTCCCAGCAGTATGACTATGAAGTTCATGAACGGCAGGGCAATCTTGAACTCAAGCTCGGCCAGGTACTTGTCGACCTGCTCTCCCCTGCGCTGGGCCGTTTCTATATAATCGGCCAGCTCCCAGTAGCTCATCTCTTCTTTGACTTTCACCCTTTTTACAAGTTCGGCCGGAGGTACTTTGAGAATTGTATCATTGAGATTGTTAAAAGTCGAGACGGCGGAAGCATCTTCACCGAAAGTACGTTTCATACCGTTCTCGAATTTCCACCCGGTGCTGTCATAGTGCATATCTCTGGCTTCTATGCGCTCGGTCATACCGTCTGTCTTGAAAGTGTAGCGGCGCACGTTTCGGGCAAACTGGGGACTTGTGCTGAATTCCTCGAAAACATATAGCACATTCGGAGTGCCGAAATAGTAGAAATCCCGTCTGTACTCTCGAATACCCTTTGGTGAGGGCGGAAGATTCACGCCCGGAGGACGTTTTGCAGAGTCCATGAGCTCCCGGCGCAGTTCATTCGATTTGGGAATGATCTTCTCCCCTACGTAAAAAGTCAGCACCGACATCACAATACCAAGCACAAGCAGAGGGGAAGTCAGCTGGCGGACATTGACACCCGCCGCCTTCATGGCAATGATTTCACTTGTTTTGGACAGTCTGCCGATAGAGAACATTGAGGACAGAAGCAGAACAACTGGGAGAATCGTCTGGATCAGCCACGGAAGGTAGTAGTAGTAGTAATGGGCGACCTGGATGAAGTTCATCTGGTCGAAACGTTTCAGGTTGCTTATGTAATCAACCGTAACGAATATGATAAGAATCGCAATCGTTAGTCCAACCGCATATCCTATGAACATGCCGATCAGATATGTAGGGAGAGTTCCGATGATTTTGTTTAATATCAGCCGCGGAAGGCTGAAAATTATTCTTGGAAGACGGAAAATGAATGAGCTGGAAATAAATGAGAATCGTTTGCGGCTCTTACCAACCAAATCTTTTATGAAATTGAACTGGATCGTTGTCTCCCTGAGCATGAGAATCAGTAGCACAACTCCACAGATGGCTATCACGACATTTCCGGTCCACATGCCTACAGCGGGAGATATCTTGAGCTTGTCGGCCATGTTTTCGCCGGTAATCAGGAACCCCCAGTAGGCGATGAAGAAGAAAACCGAGTAGCTTGCCCCTACCGCTATTCCCCCCCGTTTGGCCATGATACCCAGAGGAGCACCGATGAGAACAAATATCAGACAGGCTGCCGGAATAGCATACTTCTTATGCACTTCGACCAGATACTGGGCGATCACCTGATCGTTGGCTTTTTTCCGTCTTATGACACGTTCGACACTGCTCTCGTTGCGCTTGGCTTTTTTTACCGCCTCGTCCGCAACGGAAATGAAGTCTGTGCTCCATTTTTTGAATGTAGAGGGTGATCCGACGCTGTCCCGGGCACGAGACGAGGGCGAAAGAGTGTCGATATGGGCTATGAAGTGGCTTAAAGAGTCAATAAAGAGGTTGTGCTCAGAGAGGATGGTTTTGTTAGATTTCCTGAGATCTTTTACATCCTGCATCATCATGGCTATGTTTTTCTCACGGTCACTACGGTAATTGGAATTGGTGCGCCGGAATTCGGTGTCCACGTTTTCTATGTAGATCACCTGTTTTTTGAAACGGGCCAGGAAATACTGCTTGTTGTCTTTGCGGCTCACACTGTGTGTTTCGCCGTTATAAAGGATGAGTTCCAGATATCTTTGATCCTTGGTCATCTGGATGTTTCCGCCTGCTGCAATCGTGACTGAAGGATCCTGGCTTGCTGCATTGCTGAATATGCGTATCCCTCCCAGATCACCGGTCTGCGCATTAACATCATCTACGTAGAGAGTATAGCCGGTGAAGTCCCGGATGAGTATGCCGGGTTCGATGAACGCCGCGGGGCGCTTGCGGGAAATGTCTCCTATCAGATTGGCTGCATGGTGATTAGCTTCAGGGAGTACGAGATCATGGAAAAAAATCAGAGCTATCATGATAACAGAGGCTGCGCTGAACACCGGCACGAGCAGGGTTGACATGTTGCGCCCGGAAGCTTTTATGGCGGTAATCTCCACATCCCCGGACATCCTCCCGAAGGTCATGAGAGTGGCGGAGAGGATTGCCATGGGAATGCCAAGGGCTAATATCCAGGCCAGCTGTATCAGAAAAACCTCCAGGACAACCATGGGCTCTATGCCCCTGGACACGATACGGTCCAGGAGAACAACCGCCTGCTGCATGGTGAAAAGGAACACGATTATGCTCAAAGAGGCAAGAAAAGGGAAGATGTGTTCCTTAATGATATATCTGTAAAGAATCATATGGGTTTAGAGGGCTTTCGGATATATTGTTTTTTGACCGCGATGTCCTGGTTTCGGTTTCAACAATCCGGTGTCTGACCTTCGCAGTAAGAAATAAAAAGGAAATCTGCTGTGAGATGCTCGTATCTACTGAAAAATATGTACTTCCAATGTGTCTCTTCAAGAATAATCGGCTGCACGTGTGTAATGTTGACCGTTTGTTTTTACTATAATATAATAATGGTGGGTACAGGTGATTGTATCACCTCAGAGTTGGGTATCATCTACTTACTTTTGTTGGGAGAGAAGGATGCGGCACTCTTTAAATAGGTATAAAACGGTTCAGATACTGGGTTTGTTCGGTATGGCGTTTGTTTTTGCCGGATGTGCAGGATCGCATCAGCAGGTGGAAAGCGAGGCGGTGCTGCCTGAAATCGATGTGGTTCAGGTGAAGGAGAACTCCGACGAGGCTCTCAGACTTGCACAGGAAACCAGAATGGAGCTAGAGGTGCTTTCGGAAAAAATCACAGAACTGGATAACCGCATCATTATGCTCTCAGAGGAGGTCTCAAGCATTTCAGCAGCAAAGATCGAAGAACTCGAGGCCAAACTTGCCCTGCTTACGGAAGCATATAAGGACCTCCACAGTCAGCTCAACACTGTCGAGCGTACAACCCTGCGTACTTCCTCCAAGCCCAAAAAACGAAATCCCTCTGCCCAGGCAACCTTTTCTCCCGCTTCGGCAGCAGATCTTCTAACCTCCTCTCCAGAATATCATCTCTACCAGAATGGTTTGAAAGTTTTCAATGCCCGCAATTATAAGCAGGCTGTAAAGGTCTTTTCAGATCTGCTGGAAAAATATCCTCAAGGCTCCTATTTGGACAATGCTCATTTCTGGATAGGGGAGAGTTATTATCGTCTCGGTCTTTTCGATAAGGCTGTTAGCGCCTTTTCGGAGGTGTTTGCTTTTCCCAACTCTTCCAAAGCCGATGATGCTCAATTCAAAATCGGTCTTGCTCATCATAAAATGGGTCAGACTGCTCAGGCAAAAGCGGAACTGGGCAAGCTGATCGACCGGTATCCCGCCAGTGAGTACGTGGAGCAGGCCCGACGGTACAGTTCCAATCTCAAATGATCCGGAGCTCACCGTGAAGCACCCTGCTTTTTAATGGGTTGTTTTCGACTAATAGCTTGCATTTTGCTTTCAAAAAAACCACTTTATTAGGTTGGCAGACCGTTTTTCTGAACACCGTTTTGCCAGGGGAGTGCCGATATCCCCCGAGGGGAGCCTTTAATCTTACCCTCAGAGTGGCTTTCTGAAATAATCCAAGTTTTAGATTTACCAAATATGTTACACGAGCGTACTTAGAAAGGAAAACTCTCCTACAAACGCTTCTTATGGGAAAGAATATGAATTTTAAAACAACCGTTTTGTCAGTAGTTGCTCTATGCTTTCTGGTATCCTGTGCGGCAACCTCCAAGGCTCAGAAAGACAGACAGTTTGATTGTTCCAAGCGTCTTGAGACAGTCAAGAAAAGAATGTCCAAAAAGAATCATACTGATGCTGTCAGGATTCTGGATGATATTAAATACCATTGCGGCGGCAGTGCTTTTATGGATTCAGTCTATTATTACGGGGGCATCGCCAACTTCAGAATGAAGCAGTACACAGATGCGCGGATCGAGTTCGAACGGCTTTCCCGTGAGTTTCCCCGCTCGCCGTTTGTAGAGGAAGCTCAGTATCGGGTCGGGCAGATGATCTATCTTCAGTCAAATCCTTTTGACCGGGATCAGACAGAAACAAAGGAAGCCGTATACTATTTCAGCACGTTTCTGGAACGGTTCGGCTCAGGGAATTACGCCGACAGCGCCAGACATCATATCAGTCTCTGCAAGGAGAAACTTGCCAAAAAAGAACTCAAAAATGCTCTGTTCTATCATAAGCAAAAACAGCACGAAGCTGCTCTGGTGTACTTTAAATCACTTCTGTCACAGTATCCTGAGTCCAAGTACATAAATGAAGCCAGGGTTTACATGGTGGAAGCCCTTCTCGATCTCAAACGAAGTGACGAGGCACAGGAGATCTTCAAGGATCTCGACAGCAGTGGCTTTGGAGAAAAGCTGAAAGAGAAGTTTGATTTTGTTAAAACCCGGCTGGATGCTTCTTCAAAGTAATATTCTCGGGTAGCGCCAATGTCCAGTTCACGAATCGGCATTTTGGGTGGAACGTTTGATCCTGTTCACAACGGGCACCTTTCTGCGGCCATGTTGGCCAGAGATCATTTCTGCCTCGATCAGATCATTTTCATTCCGACTGGCACTCCTCCTCATAAAGATTCTGTTTCCGCCTCGGCCCAGGAGCGCCACCGGATGCTTCAACTGGCTCTTCAGGGAGTTCCGGAATTCAGTATCTTTGAAGGGGAAGTTACCCGCTCGGGATACTCCTATACTGTCGACACACTGAAAATTCTTCGTAACAGTTATGGTGATGTGCCTTTTCACTACATCGTCGGTTCGGATAACCTTTCTGAAATACGCTCCTGGCGTTCCTATGAACAGATTCTTGAGTGGGTGACCCTTTGTGTCGCGGGAAGACCCCCCTATTCATTAGAGCCTTCGGCGGCTTTAAAAAATGCGCGTGTGGAATTCTTTCCTTCTCCGGAATGGGGTCTGAGTTCCACCGCTCTGCGATCTTATCTCAAAAATGGCTGCTCTTGCAGATTTCTCATACCTGACGCAGTTCTTGTTTATATTAAAGAAAAAGGCCTGTATGGATATCCGATCGGGTGATGAGCAGAGGAAATCGACTCGGGAAAAGTCATTTCTGGGAATCCATTTTCGATGCTGTGGCATTTACCGCCGTATCTACAAGAACAGGGCCGGAGACGCTTATGAGGGGGCTTGCCCCAAGTGTGGTAAAAAGGTCAGGTGTCCTATCGGGCCGGGCGGAACGGGTTCCCGTTTTTTTGAAGCAATGTAGGTTTCCCGCTTCCGACTTTCATGATATCTTTAAAGGCGGTGCTATTTGGGGTCAGGATACAGACCAGTTGAGGGAAAAATCAGAGAGCCGGCTGTCGCGGGTCAGTTCTATTCTTCTTCACCTGAAAAACTGAAAGAAGAGGTGGAACATTTTCTTTCCGTGGAAAAGTCCGAATCCCGGCCAGTGAAATTCCTTGTTGCTCCCCATGCTGGATATGTGTTTTCCGGACCGGTTGCTGCAAAAGCTTACGCACTCGTTCCCGATTCCGTCAGAACCGTATTTCTGATCGGGCCCTCTCACCATCAGTGGTTCAATGGGGTTCATGTGACCGACGCGCAGTGGTTCCGCACACCTCTGGGATTGGTGAGGGTTGATCGGGATATAGTTAAGCTGATAAAGGATCTGCCTCCTTGTGTCAGAGTGCCCTCGGCTGAGGAGCTGGAGCACAGCATAGAGGTTCAGCTTCCTTTCCTTCAGACCAGGCTCGATGATTTCTCCATCGTTCCTTTGCTCACTGGTAAAGTTGATCCTCAAGCTGTCGCCGAACTGATCGCACCTTTTCTGGATGATACCACTTTGGTGGTGGCATCAACCGACCTGTCCCATTTTCTGAATCAGACCGAAGCCAGAAGAGCCGATGATGCCAGCATAGAAACTGTTCTGGCGGGAGATGCGGAAGGGTTTATCGACGGTTGCGGTGAGGCTGCATTGCGGGTCGTGATGGAACTTGCCAGGCGGTTTGAACTCCGGCCCTGCCTTTTGGATAAACGAACTTCGTATGAAACTGCACCCGATCTGGGCTCGCCTATCAGAGTCGTAGGGTATGCTTCTCTTGTTTATGTCAAAGAGAGTGAACTCGAGGAGCAGGAGTTCGAAATAGTGTATGATCAGAAGAAATACCTTCTTTCCCTGGCCAGGCGGAGGCTGGAAGCTGCTGTGTACAGAAAAGAATTCGGGGAAGAGGAAACCGCGCCGCCGCAGGATTTAGATCAGAATCAGGGGTGTTTTGTGACTCTGACTTCCATGGGAAGGCTGCGTGGGTGCATCGGTTACATCGAGCCGCTTAAGCCACTTTACCAGGCGGTGATGGATAACGTGGTCAATGCCGCCATGCGGGATCCCAGATTTTCTCCTGTACACGCAACTGAACTTGACCATATCAGGATAGAAATTTCTGTCCTTTCCCGGCCCCGACCTCTCGAATTCAGTTCTCCGGAAGACCTTCTGTCGAAGCTCGAACCCGGAAAGCATGGTGTGATACTAAGAAAGGGTGCCTTTGAGTCCACTTTTCTTCCTCAGGTATGGGACCAACTGCCCGAAAAAGTGATGTTTCTGGAGCATCTGGCCATGAAAGCAGGAATGGCGAAGGATGACTGGAAAAGTGCCGAGGTGAAGACGTACACGGCTGTGCATTTCAGCGAAAGTGAGGTATGATTACTCCTCCCACCCCACCCCCGTACCTTAAACACTGAACGTTTTTCACCTGCAGTTCAAGCCGCCCAGGTTCAGAGCTGCTTCTCTGTTGGCTGTTCCCTGAAGTCTGTAATATTGTTTCAGTACTTTTCTGTAGTATCTCAAGGGCAGT
>JBKHHW010000079.1:0-13404 GCA_046538945.1 Chitinispirillaceae bacterium
CCGCAGCTCCCCCCGGCCAGATCCAGAATCCGCTTCCAAACAGAAGTGTGAAAGGAGTTGACTGGCTGCTGGAACAGCACCCGGACATGACCGGATTTCTTCAAGATCTTAGTGACAGTCTTTCCATTGCTTTTCCTTCTGCAGTGAAAACTGACCATTGCTCCCCCGATTCTCAGCCCTTCAACCCTCAGATCGGGAAGCCAGCAAGGAAGCCGGGGGCAGAGAAACAGGGTTTTTATTGGTGCTGCCGGCTGAAGCCCCAGCAGAACATGGGTGAAGAGTCCGAACGAGGCCTCATTCCAGCTCTGATAGGGATTGGCCCGGGGAAAGGCTCCGGGGTGTCCGCTCTCCCGGCGGTCGTATCCACCTATGCATTCAGGTATGAATCCGTTCTTCCACTGTCTGGAAAGTTCGAAAATGGTGCCCACCAGTCGAAGCGCCTCCTCATCATACCCGTACCTCCTCAGTCCGAAGGCTATGGTGGCGTTTTCAACCGGCCAGACACTCCCCAGATGGTAACTAAGGGGGTTGTAGGAAGGGTTAGTACTCGAGAGCGTTCTCACGCCCCAGCCGCTGAACATGTCGGGAGCAAAAAGTGTCCCCACCACGTCCAGAACCCGCTTTTCATCAATTATCCCCGAAGCAAGACAGTGGCCCACGTTCGAGGTGCGGCTCCGGATCTGGTTTTTCCGGGAATCCAGGCCGAATGCGAAATATCTCTCGTCATCGATCCAGAAATTTTCGTTGAACCGCCGCTTCAATCGTATCGATTTTCTGGCATAGGAGACCGCCTGTCTGAATTCACGGTTGAGGTATGAAAAGAGCGCCGCGGCCTGGAGCGCCGCGTAGTAGTACCCCTGCAGTTCACAGGTGGCTATGGGTGGATCCACAAGTTTCCCGTTCTCGTCCACCACGGCGTTTTCACTGTCTTTCCACCCCTGATGACGGGGACCCTGGCGAGATTGCGTTCTGTATTCCAGAAACCCGTCCCCGTCTATATCTCCATTTCTTTGCGCCCAGTGAAGTATTCTGCGGCACCTCTCCCAGTGGTTTTTAATGAATTCAGCTTCTCCTGTCCAGGCATAAACGTGAGCAAGAGTTATTATGTACATGAAGGGTGAGGCGTAGTCGCCATAGTAGCGTCCGAACGGATTTAGTTCCAGACGCGAGGAGGAATCGTAACGGGCCTGCTGGATGATTCTTCCAGGCTGTTCATCGCGGAATGAATCGAAATTTTCCCCCTGAAGCCGGCCCAGTCTGTTAATGGTTTGCTTAGCCGACTGACCACCGTCGAACATCGCCATCATCCATCCGCTAGTCAGTGCATCCCGTCCGAAGAGGTACGGGTAGAGCGGGTAGCCGGCAGCGGGGGCAAGCCATTCATCGGTCTTTCCCTCCAGCATTGCTGCGCTGCACAGATAATCCATGGATCCGTTTATCAGATCCGCGAATTCCTGATTTGTTTCGGAGTACACTCTGCACAGACTTCTGTTCCAGTTTATTGATTTCTGGACCCGCTTAGCCCATTTATGCTCTTCAACAGCAAGGTCGGGATCAATGGAGGAGACATGTATTTTCCTGAGAACCTTTTCGCCTCGCCTGATGGAGATGGGGCACACGGCGCCCTCATCCGAAATGGTCCATGAACCATCCGATACCTTCACCTCGGTTCTGTACTTCAATTTCGGATGGAGAGACTCGTAAATTACCCCTTTTTCTGTTTTGTGAAAATCAACCGGAATGTCCACCTCTGTTTTTTTGTTGTGAGACTCATCCAGGGAGAGAAAGTCGCATCCGGTCTGAAGCCGTACTTCCAGTGAGATCTCCTCATCCCAGCGGTTGGTCAGGGTCAGTTCCAGATCCAGTGCGGCAGGATGAACGGCCAGTTCCATTCTGATATCTATGCCTCGTTCCGCAATGCCTTCGCGCTTGTGTATCATCCCCGAGCCGCTTCCTCCAGTTCCTCCGCCCGAGACCGGCGGGTATATGAAGAAGAACTCCAGTCGGTTGAAATCGGTTCTGCTCGCGGAACAGAACCTGGGAGGGTGGCCGTTGAGATCGAAACGCAGTTCCGACAGATATCGTACACCTCTGAAGTAGAACCCTTCAAAACCTTTCCGGTGAATTCCACCGTCGTTACCCAATACAAGCAGCGACGGTCCGCGCCACAATAAGAGACTCTCGGGCATCACCTGGGAATCGGGGCTGTAGAAAGCTTTATTCATATAATATCTTCGCTATTTCTGGTTAGACCAAGTGATACGAGCTTTGATAAAGCAAGCCAGGGACCTACTCTTGTGCGATTAGGGTGAAAACAGTACAGCGTATCAGCTTTCGCGGAGTTATTTCTTTAGATTCAATACTGCGCCTCCGGAGGACCGAAGTGGTATCTGCTTTGCTTCTTACAAAAGACGATGCTTATACTACAGTTCCTGGCACGTCTGATTGCAGTACTGCGTTCCGCGGCCACTCCCGCCCAGATCGGCGGGGGCGTTCTAGTGGGGATGGCCATAGGACTTGTCCCCTCCTTCACCATGAAAGTGCTGCTTTTCATTCTTCTCATACTCCTGAATGTGAACATCGCCATCGCCCTGGTTTCCATGCTTCTGTTCGGACTGGCCGCTTATCTTCTCGATCCGCTTTTCCACTCTGTAGGATATGCTGTACTGGTGCAGGCGGAATTTCTGAGGCCGCTCTGGTCGGCTCTCTACAACATACCTTTCGTGCCCCTTACCGGATACAATAACACGGTGGTGATGGGGTCAATGGTGGTTTCTCTTCTTTTGCTCTACCCGGTCTACATGGGGGCCAAAAGGGGCGTTGTTGAATACAGGGAGAAGGTGGAACCGGTCGCAAGCAGGTGGAAAATCGTTCAGGTGATCCAGAGAAGCACCCTCTACGACTGGATTGTGCGTCTGAGTAAAATGGGGGACAAACTGTTGTGAGGAAAAAGGGGCTGGCATTTGTTCTGACTGTTGCGGCGCTGGTCGCCCTGTTTCTTTTGCTTGTCAGTGACCGGCTGATCGAGTGGGGGATGGAGAGAGCCGGCAGTGCAGTGGTGGGAGCGAAAGTCGAGTTTGATGATGTGGATTTCAGACTGTTTTCGGCGAGCATGAGCTGGAAGCGGCTGCAGGTGACCAATCCTCAGAGCACCATGCGCAATATGATCGAAACGGGATTCGTGGAGTTTGATCTCTCACTGGAGCCTCTGCTCTTCAGGCGGTTTGTGATCCAGAATATGCAGGCTGACAGTGTCCGGTTCAACACCGAGCGGGCCGCGGACGGGGCCCTGGCGGGAACAAGAGCCACCAACCCCGGAGCGGTGGGAAGGGCGCAGGAGCTTATCTATGAAGAGCTTGAAAATCTCCCCGGCTTCAGAATCGCCAATCTGGAGGAGGTCGATGTCGATTCGATCATCCGTATCCTTTCTCTGCAGACCCCTTCAATAGCAGATTCGCTTGCCCGGGTAACCGATTCGATTAATCAATCCTGGGAAAGCAATCTTGAAAAACTTCCTTCCGGGGAGCAGGTGAACCGGATCGAAAATCAGCTGGAGTCGATTCAGCCCGAAGAGATGGATTCACCCCGGGAATTCAGGGAAGCACTCGAAACCGTGCAGAGTATCGCTGAAAATCTGGATTCTCTTCAGAGAGCTCTGAATCAGGGGGCTGCGCAGTTCAGGTCTGATGTGCGGATGGTGGGCGGGTATGAGCAAATTGTAAACCGTACGGTTTCCGAAGATGTAAACCGGGCGGGGGATATTGCCGATCTGCCCGAAATCACCTCCGCTGAAATTACCCGGGTGATTTTCGGTCCGGAAATAGCCAACCATCTGCTGGGGATACTCAACATTATCGGAGCTGCACGGTACTACGGAAGTACATCCCGGGAAGAGGATCCTCCCAGAAGAGAAGATCCCCCGCGTCTTGCCGGGCAGACAATCCGATATACCGGGGCCCGGGACTGGCCTGAACTGTGGATACAGAACATATCTTTGTCCGCAGTGGTTGCCGGTGTTTTCGGCAGGGGGAGTGTGCAGAACGTGTCCTCCTATCAGGAGCTTATAGGAGAACCTGTTACTTTTCTGATATCAGGCGCTGAGGGCTCGAGGAGTCTGGATCTGGGCGGAATGTTCGATTATCTGGGTGACATGCCAAAAGACAGTGTCAGGCTGAGCGTTGCGGGCATTCCTCTTGACGGTTCAGATATCACCGATTCGCCCCTGTTCCCTTTCCTTATCGAAAACGGCAGCGGGAGGGCGGCCGGGGCACTCACTTTCATGGGGAACCGGTTTCTGAGCCGTGCTGAGTTTTCGGCGGATGGGTTGTCGTTTTCACCGGAGGATACCGGAGAAGCAGCGGATGAGCAGCTGCGTTCTTTGCTGGACAGCCTGCTTGAAACCGTTTCGGCCCTGTCTGTGGGGGTGGTTACCGAGTATGTGCAGGAGCGTTTCTCTCTTGATCTTAACAGTGATGTGGGTACTATTGTGGCCGGGGCCGCGGGCCAGGTGCTGGGAGAGGAGGTCAGTGCATTCAGAAACCGGATCAGAAGCGGAATAGATGAGCAGGTGCAGGAGAATCGCAGGGATCTTCAGGAGAGGGTGTCGCAGCTGGATCAGGTCAGGGAATCTTTCGACACCAGGCGCCGGCGGCTCGAGTCGGTGGAGGAAACCGTGCAGGAGAAGATCCGGGCCTTGAGAGAGGAGGCCGGGAGCGGTCTTTTGAAGCAGCTATGACATGTATTCACCTGTGTCCCCGAAGAGGTGGAACTGAAATTGGAGCAGCGGTTCATCCTGCAAGCTCCTCTTTTCAGACCGG
Source organism: Chitinispirillaceae bacterium (assembly GCA_046538945.1). Lineage (GTDB taxonomy): Bacteria > Fibrobacterota > Chitinivibrionia > Chitinivibrionales > Chitinispirillaceae > JAEZKC01. The sequence continues at coordinate 4,818 of JBKHHW010000079.1, forward strand.
CCGGGAGGGAAATTTCGGAATCGGTATTGGGAAAATCAACGGCTTAGCCTGCCCCGGAGGTGCATCAATGCTGTATCACCTCCGGGGCACTCGTCAGAAAGCGGGCTGTCACCGAAACAAACTCCGGAATCGGCTTTCTGTCCTCAGACAACCAGCCTGCACTGGTGTAGATCTCCCTTCTGATCGGATAGCGCGCCTGGCAATACCAGGGTCTCAGCTGCACGGCCGGCTATTTGCTGCCAAATTTAAAGTAATACACTAATCTGGGAGAGAGCCAATGAACGGAGGACGAGCTTTCTGGGCCGGAGTGCTGGGCGGGGCGGTGATGATCATTCTCACCACCATGGCCAGGATTGCGGGAATGCCGGTGAACATAAGCATGATGCTTGGAACCATGTTCGGTCTCTCACCCGATATGGGCACCTGGTTTCTTGGTTTTCTGGTTCATCTTTTCATCTCCGGGCTCATAGCACTGCTTTACGGACTCGGTTTCGAGTATGTGACTCATAAAGCATCCATCGGAGCGGGAGCGCTTTTTTCAGTTGTTCATATCGTTGTTGCCGGATTCGCTTTCGGGCTTATCCCATACATTCATCCTGCAGTCCCGGAAGTCATCAGCGTTCCCGGCATTTTCATGTCCGGTCTGGGTGCGGCCGGGGTTGCTTCATTCATTGTCATCCATGCTCTTTACGGGATGATTGTCGGCGCGCTCTACGGCCCGGTAAAACACGCATCGGAGGAACAGAGGTACGGTCTGAAGTAGACTTTTTCATGATTTAGCCTCTTTTTTGAATTCTCCAGATTCTCCTGGAGCTGCTTTTGGGGATCTTTTAAAAGCCGCAAGAGGCTTTCTCCCATTAACCCCGTTTCAAACACCATGGTCAGTTCAATCCGGGTTTTCTTCCCTTCTTCCTCCGGTGTGAAGAGAACTTCGCCGCAGTTTGCGACATCTCCGGATATGCTCTCCCAGGCAATTTTCCTGTCTTCTTCAAGTTCGGTTATCTGTGCATCCCATCTGATCTTATCCCAGGAAACGGTTCCATTATCCAGTGATACACACCGTTGCCGTATCTGACCGATCTGATGTACCTCATAAACCGGGGAACTTTTCACATCCTTCCATAAAAGAAAAACGTGGTGAATCTCCCTTCCGACAACGACAACGATACTGCCGTTGATTCTGAGCATTCGATTTTCAGACAGCTTCGCAAACACATCGGCTTTCGAGTTTTAGACTCCCAGACGATCGCACAGATCGAGGAATTCATCCCTGAACTGCGGAAGCTGAGGAAGGCCCAGCTCGCTAAGTTCCGCATTCTTCTTCCTGGCGGTATGGGAACTGAGATCGCTCAGGTAATTGTCCTTTACATCCTTAGCTGTGGGGTATCTTTCGTGAAAGCGGGTCTTTTCGCTCTTGGTGCTTTTGAGCACGTCTCTGAATTTTGCTTTTTCACTTTCACCCTTGAAACGGTCCTCACTGGTGTTGATGATGGGATCAAACGCCTTCCGGTCCAGAAATGCCAACAGTTTCTCTCTTTTATCATCATCATGTGTCATATCCACTCCTGTATGAAAAGTTTCTTAAAGCACGATACTCGTTTTTCAACAAGGAAAAAAAATGCAAATCCGGAACCAGTTATGCCTGCATGGATTTTGCTGTATATGTCAGAGTTCAGCTGAATGAAAGGAGAGATTATGTCTATACGCCTGCAGGTGATCGTCGGAAGTACCCGGCCGGGCCGCTTCAGTGAAAAACCCGCTAAGTGGATATTCCAGAAAGCAAAAGAACTGAAGGATGCGGAGGTGGAACTTCTGGACCTCAGAGAGTACCCTCTGCCGTTTTACAATGAGCCGCTCAGCCCAAGCAGTCTGGAAAAGTACTCAAGTGATGTCGCGGATAAATGGGCCCGGAAAGTTTCAGAAGCGGACGGCTACATAATTGTCACACCTGAATACAATCACGGCTATTCGGCAGTTCTGAAAAATGCCCTCGATTTCGCCTACTATCCCTGGAACGGAAAGGCGGTGGGGTTTGTGAGCTACGGGGGAGTGTCGGGCGCCCGCTCTGTCGAGCAGCTCAGGCTGGTGGCGATCGAGCTTCAGATGGCTCCGGTGAGAAACACCGTACACATCCCGGTCAAGCTCTTCAGCGAGCTGAAAGAGAAAGAACAGGTGACTGTGGCGGATTTCAGCAGTATCGATTCCTATGCAGAGGGCTTTCTCCAACAACTGATCTGGTGGACCAGGGCTCTCAAAGAGGCAAGGGAGGCAACCTGATCCGGATTTCGTGAATCCTCTCCTGTGTGTAGTGGAAAACTATCCTTTTATGATTTCCAGGCGGAGAAATTTCCTCTACAGACCAAAAATCGATCCTGAATGTGTAGTGTAACTATTATATTCCCCTATAAGGAGAAATCTTTTCAGGGGAGTATACATGATGAACAAGCTGTTTTTTGTCTGCGCTACGGTACTGATTCTGCTTTCCGATTCCATCAGTGCTCAGGAATATTCCTGGGGTAATGTGACCATGGGCGGGGGAGGTTTTGTGTCCGCCATAATCACCTCCAAAACGGAGCGGGATGTTATCTATGCCCGTACGGATGTGGGTGGAGCCTACCGGTGGAACGAAGCGGGGCAGTCCTGGGAATCCATTACCGACTGGATCGGTCCCGATGATATGAGCCTCATGGGAATCGAAGCTCTGGCGCTTGACCCCAACAATCCCAACCGGGTCTATATGCTGGCCGGAACGGAGTACTGGAATCCCCACAAGACCATGATTCTGCGCTCCGATGACTACGGGGCCACATTCGATACTATAAATGTGACCGATCAGTTCAAAACTCACGGCAACGGGTACGGCAGGCAGAACGGCGAGCGGCTGGCTGTGGATCCAAACGATCCGGACATCCTTTTCTGCGGGACCCGCGATGATGGTCTGTGGAAAAGTACCGACCGGGGGACCTCCTGGACCAATGTCGCTGGTGTCACGGCTCCGTCAAACGGTCTGGGGATCTGCTTTGTTCTCTTTGATGAGAACAGAGTTTCATCGGGGGTGACTCAGAGGATCTTTATCGGCATGTCCACCACCGAAGGAAATCTTTTCATGAGTGATGATGCGGGTGAGAGCTGGGAACTGATCGAGATGCCCGAACTTTCAAAACAGGTAATGCCTCAGCGGGCGGTACTCACACCCGGAGGCAGGTATCTGTATGTGACAGCTGCAAACGGTGCGGGTCCCGGTTTCGGAAACGGAGTGACCATAAGCCGGGGGGCGGTGCTCAAATACGACACGGAGGAGAAGACCTGGACCGATATCTCGCCTGAGAACTGGATCGACGATCCGCCTGATCCCGATTATCCCGGACAGACGCAGTGGGATGCGCACTTCGGCGGTTTCGGGGGTATCACCATGAATCCAGCCGATTCCAATCATATCGTGGTATCATCCATAAACGCCTGGAAACCCCAGCGCTGGGACAATTCCACCCGTGCGGGATGGGGGGACAAGATTTTTTCCACTGAAGACGGAGGCGCAAGCTGGACCAGTGTGTTTGGCGATATAAACGATTCTGAGATCAGCGATGTCCCCGATGACGCTCCCATCGCGGTGCTTTACAAAAACGGCTACAACTGGATCGAGGGGGAAAGCATACACTGGGCGGGAAGCATCGAGTTCGATCCTTTCAACCCTGAGCGGGTTTTTGTGACTTCCGGGAACGGAATCTACATGGCCGATAACTTTTCGCCCGGGGAGCGGTTCAGGTGGAATTTCACCGTGCGCGGACTTGAGGAAACTGTGCCGATGGATCTGGTAAGTATTCCGGGCGGGCCGCTTATCACGGTTATTCTGGATTATGACGGATTCGTGCACAGCAATGTCACTGAGCCTGTTTCCGGAAGCCGTCACTCGCCTCAGATGGGGTCCACGACCGGAATCGATTACGCGAAGCAGAATGCGGGCGTGGTGGTGAGAGTGGGAGGAAACGACAAAGCGGCTGACCACAATGAATATGTCTTTCCGCTTTACTATTCCACCGATACTGCCAGAACCTGGACCAGGTTCGCCACTCATCCCGGCCCGGGCCGGAACTACCAGGGAAAAATCGCCGTTTCATCCGACGGAGAGGTGGTGTTGTGGGCGCCGGAAGGGAAAAATGTGGTTTTGCGCACTGAGGACTGGGGTGAAACCTGGACGGAATGTGAAGGAATTTCACACGAGACACCTATCCCCACAGCTGACCCGGTCAACCCCGATGTGTTTTATGCTTTCGGAGGAGAGGTTTACAGGAGTACCGATAAGGGATTGACTTTCACCAAAGCGGGCGAGCGTAACTTTTCCTGGACCAATGACATGCAGGTGGCTCCCGGACGGGAAGGTCACGTGTGGGTCGTCGGATTTGCCTGGGATGGAGTGAACGGTGGTTTTCTGGCCCGATCCATCGACGGGGGAGCCACATTTGTGGATATCGACCCTCAGAACGATTCTGCGTACACTCAGAAAGTCCAGCATGCCGAAGCTGTGGGTTTTGGAAAAGAGGCTCCCGGGGCCGATTATCCCGCCATTTACATCTACGGTACCATAGACGGTGTAAAGGGCGTCTGGCAGTCAATCGACGAAGCCAAAAGCTGGACGCGGATAGATGATGAGATGCATCAGTTCGGGGCTCTTGCAAACGGCAATTTCGTGCGGGGTGATGCCAACACGTTCGGAGTGGTGTACAAGAGTACAGCCGGGCGGGGGATCGCGGTCCGGATGCCCTCAGGCTGGGTTGATGATGATCCGGTAAGTCCGGTTGCTGTCAGTAATAAAGTTCGTACCCGTCAGGCATGGATTTCTGATAACTCGCTTGTTCTGAATACCGCGGATGGTCTTCTGAATGTGAAGGTCTACAGCCTGAACGGCCGTCTGGTGAGTCACAGAACTTTCACCCAACCTGCTAAACTGAATGTCGGTTCTCTAGTCAAGGCAAAAGGAACCTACATCGTTTCAGTAGTAAAAAATTCGGATAAGGTCATACTGAGCAGAGTTTTCAGTAAAGTGAAGTAATCGGCAGTTCTTCAGAGGTATAGATTGAGCAGGTTATATGAAAAAGGGAGCTTCTGGCTCTCTTTTTCATAGTGGACTTGGGTCACCCCTTTTGAAGTACTTTGAAAAGAGATCCGGTCAGCTCATGTCTGGAGTCCAGAAGAGAGGCGATTACCAGAAGGCTTATCGACAGCGTTGCACCCATTATAGAATTGAACGGCATATCAAACCCCAGAAAATTACCCGCGGCAAATACTCCCTGAGTCAGTCCGAAGATGCCAAATCCGACTATCGCCCCGTAGAAACCTATTTTCAGTTTCATAATTAGCGCCAAAAGAAGCAGAGAATCGACAACGATCATGGAAAAATGGACCCACAGGCTCCAAAGTGAAGAGTTTTCCAGATCCAGTGTGGCGATGCCCTGAATGTGAATGATTAACCCGATGCACAACACGATCAGGGGAATTTTTGAAAATCCTGAGTGGATCATTGTGCGAATCCAATAGTAACCGCTTTTGGGACAGAGAAGCTTCGGGAGGGTGAGAAACGAGAACAGAAAACAGGCGAACTGAAGAGAAAAGGAGGGCACTTCCCAGACTTGATGAGTAATCATACGGGAGGAGAAGAAGGAGTAGTTTATTATGACATCCGCGGAGATCACAATGAATGCTGCAACCGCACCGGCAGACCTTTTTACAATCAGCAGAAACGCAATAATAGGATTGATAAAAAGTAGCGAGGTCCAGAAATAGTTACAGAACCGGCTTATGTCACCGATTCCGGAATAGCCCGGAAAGCCCAGCTGAATCACATCGGCAGTGTGAGTCGCAGTTCCGATAAGGAATGAGAGTACCAGCACGGCTGTGATGAATTTGTCGGCCGTTTCATCGTACTTCGGCTCAGATTCGTTTTTTTTCATATCACTTTTTCTGCATCGTGGGGGTTAAACTGAAAAATAATGGTTCCTCCCAAAAGAGCAAAGAATATCAGAAGAAAAGTTAAGATTTCTTTGGGACTGATCATCCGTTTTAATTTCCGGATTACCTGCAGGTGCGTAAATTTTATCTTCTGTTCGCAACGGAGCAGCTACGATTGCTCATCCATCTGCTAATCATTATTTTTCAGAGAACTTTTCGTTTCATGTCTCAAGAGGAGGGCCTCAATGGGTTTCGCTGTGCTGAAGAGGGGAATCGTCGCCGCATTGGTTTGCGCATCAATGTTCTACTGTACTAATCCCAGTGGAGTTTCGGATTCCACTCCGCCTGTAATCAATCTTCAAAGTAAAGCCGATACTGTCTACCTGGCCAATCCCTGGGAAGCTCCCCGGATTTCTGCCACCGATGACGAAGACGGGGATCTCTCCTCTTCGGTCAGACTGAAAGGAGAAGTGAATACGTATAGAATCGGAGCCTATCCGCTTGCTGTTTCCGTGTCTGACGAGGCCGGAAACAGAGCACTTGATACCCTGACAGTGCACGTGGTAACCGATCCTTCCATCATCGCCTGGTACCCCTTCCATGGAAATGTTAAGGATTACAGCGGAAGTGGTTTCCACGGAACCGAGGTAGGCAGTCCCGTCATGACCGATGACCGTTTCGGGAATGAAAACAGCGCATATAGTTTCGATGGAAGCAGCCATATAAGTGTTGACTATGCAACTGATCTTGACTTTGTTTCTCCGTTTTCCATAAGCGTCTGGGCCAAATCGGAGGTCCCCGGTGCAGATTACACCACAGATGCGTTCATCATAGATCTGGGATTCGGAGCTGAAAGGGATTATGCCATATTCTACAGTCCAAGTAACGGACTCTGCTTTCGTTATGCGGGGAAAAACTGTTCAAATGATACGGTAAATATAGGTGAGTGGCATCATTATGCCCTGGTCTTCACCGGTGATGAGCTTCAGGGCTTTATCGATGGTGAACAGGTGGGATCAGTCGAGACCGGACCGTTGGATAATGACGATGACCCGCTGAGAATCGGTTCCCAGAGTAAAAAGGTGGAACGTCTGTGGAAGGGCACTATTGATGATGTGGTCATCTACGATATCGCTCTGACAGGTGAGCAGGTTGAGAACCTTTCATCCGCGGATGCCCTGGTTCCCGATACAACGGTTGATCCCGGCACCGGTCCGGGCGACCCCGGAACAGGCCCCGGAGATCCTCCGGAGGTGGTCACCGGCCTCGAAGCCACGGTGACCGGTACTTCAGGCAACCTCAGACTCACTCTCACCTGGGATGAGGTTCCTTCGGCTCTCGGTTACGGAATTTACTTCAATCCGGGTACCACCGTTTCCAGGAATGACTACTACCGCGTATCGGTAGGCAACAGCAGGACTTTCACCACCGAACTGACAGAGGGTGAGACGTATACGTTTGCTGTGACTTTCAATACGGGAAACAGTGAATCCCCGTTCTCTGAACCGGTGACCGTGCTTTTCGAAGCGCCCTGATCCGAAGTATTGACTTTCCAGCCGCGGTCTGTAAAGGACCGCGGCCGGATCTCTTCCACTTGCGAACCCACTCATTTCCAAACGCGAGAGTACTCACTGCAATGCCGAATCAGAAAAGCATCATTTGCATCACCATGGAGATGATTTAGAGAAGAAATCTGGTGATTATGATAACGGAGGAACTGAATTCTGATTGAAATTCTTACCGCCCAGAACAGCGATCAGCTGCAAAATGCTTTGAAAGTGGTATATGAAGTATTCGATGAGTTCGTGGCCCCATCCTATTCCCGGGAGGGTGTCGAGACTTTTTTCAGACATGTGACTGTGGAGTTTCTTCAGTCGCTGAGTGAAAGATTCGGCTTTGTGCTCAGAGCCGTGCACGAAGGTGAAACCGTGGGAGTCATTGCGGTCAGGGATAAAAACCATATCGCTTTGTTTTTTGTTAAGGGAAATTATCAGGGCAGGGGAGTGGGAAGGGCATTGCTTGACAGGGCAAGAGATATTGTCGCTGCGGAAGGCGAAACCTGTATGCATGTGCACTCCTCGCCTTTTGCGGTGAGGCACTACGAGGCGCTTGGATTCAGAACGACAGGCCCGGAGAAAACCGAAACGGGTATCCGCTATATTCCTATGGAGGCGGATATTGTACTACAGAAAAGAGACAGCCGATAGGTATACGTATGGATGTGACCATAAGAGAATACGGTTCAGAAGACAGGGATGCCGTGATTCAAATCTGGAACGAGGTCTTTTCGGATGGAACGCCCCATAATGATCCCTCACTTTCTTTGAAAAGAAAAGTCGGCATGGGTGACGGGTTGTTGCTGCTGGCCCAAAAAGATGGAAAAGTTGTCGGGACGGTAATGGGGGGATATGACGGGCACAGAGGGTGGATCTATTCTCTTGCAGTTCTTCCCGACTATAGAAGAAACGGAATCGCCACAAAGCTTCTGGGTGAAATGCAGAAGAAGCTTTCAGAGCTGGGGAGTCCTAAAATCAACCTTCAGGTAAGAGAAGACAACGCGGGAGTCATAGAGTTCTACCGCAAATGCGGCTTCGAGGTGGAAAGAAGAGTCAGCATGGGTAAGAAGCTGTATTGAATGCTG
>JBKHHW010000257.1:0-3324 GCA_046538945.1 Chitinispirillaceae bacterium
CCCTACTTTCTCCAGGACACCGGGGAAAAGGCGATCAGCACGGTGTAGACCTCAAGACGGCCCAGAAGCATGCAGACAATAAGCACCCACTTACCGGGAATGGGAATCCAGGAATAGGTCTCTAAAGCCCCTACCCCCGCCAGGCCGGGGCCGATGTTCCCCAATGAAGCCACCACGGCCGTTACCGCAGTTGTGATATCGGGAATCATGGTGGACATAATTGCTGAAGCCGCAACAAACAGAATCATATATAGAATGAAAAAGGAGATTATCCCCGACATCTGGCTGTCTTTGAGAACCTGGCCACCGATTTTCACCGGAGACACAAGTCTGGGCTGAATCATCACTCTCGCCTGGTGAAACGCCACTTTCAGAAGCACAAGGATTCTGATCATTTTCAAACCGCCGGCAGTGGACCCCGCGCTTGCTCCGAAAAACATCAGTATGACCAGCACCAACCTGATGAAATCCGGCCACACATCCCAGTCCGCGGTTGCAAATCCGGTGGTAGTAGTGATGGAAACCACCTGGAAAACTGATTGACGGATTACGTCATGAGGGGTGTGCAGCCGTTTTGCTTCAGTGATGAGTTTTTGCTCTGCCTGTTCAGAAGTCAAATAATCTGACCGGAAGTTCCTCTGTATTTCTTCTTTGGACTGCAGGCCCTGAAACGCCAGAACTGCCGCACACAGAACCGCAGCCACTCCCATGGCCCCAAGATAAAAATGAAACTCCCGGTTCTGCTTCACCATGGTGAAATCGCTATGGAAGATCACTCTGTAGTGGATGAGAAAATTGGTTCCGGCAAATATCATAAACACAATGATCACCCACTCTATATATGCACTGTCAAAAGAAGCGATGGAGGTGTTGCGGGTGGAAAAACCTCCCGTAGCCATGGTGGCAAAAGCGTGGGTGACCGCTTCGAACAGGTTCATATTTCCGGCCATGAGCAGGATTGTCTGCACAAAGGTCAGCAGGGCATACACGCCCCACAGAATGATAGCAGTCTGGGCCAGCCGGGGCCTCAGCCGTTCTTTGGAGGGTCCGGGGACTTCACCTCTGAAGAGCTGGTAGGCGGCGACTCCGAAGGTGGGAAACAGTGCCAGGGCGAGAGTGACAATTCCCATACCGCCGATCCAGTGAGTAAGACTTCGCCAGAAGAGAAGGCCCCGGGGCAAGGATTCTATATCTGTAAGGATGGTAGCTCCGGTGGTGGTGAGCCCGCTCATCACTTCGAAAAAGGCATCGGTGAAGCTTCCGAATGCCGCACCGGGAGAGTACAGTTCAAGAGTTGACCTGAAATAAATATGAAGCGGGATAGCTCCCACCAGAGTAAGTGCAATCCAACCGAAGGTGACTATGGCGAATCCCTCCCGGATGTCGATCCTGCCCCTGTTTTTCCGGTAGACCATGACCAGCAGCGTACCAACCAGTACAGAGATGAGTATCGCCAGAACGAAGCCGAAGAGCTGAGGAGAGAATACGCGCACCATGAAACTACCCGGCGACTCAAACCAGGCGATGGTAGCAGGTACAGACAGAATCAGCCCCAGAATCTGGAGCAGCTTACCTATGGAATAGAAAACGAATCGATAATTCAAAATAGCTTATCCAGATTGTATTTACATCAGAAGCGGACGCCGGCTCTGAAGATCCGGTTCACATTTTGGAGATTGTGCCTATGGCAGAGAACAAGCACTTCATCGTTCTCCATTATCATAGTGTCACCCCTGGGGATGATGATGTTCCCCTCCCGGACGATAGCACCAAGGATAATACCTTTTTTGAATACCTTATCCAGACCGGCAAGAGGTTTCCCCACAACCGCGCTGTGCTTGGAAGCAGTGACCCGGACCACATCAAGATCCACTTTTTTCAGTTTAAGCAGCGAATCCATGGGAGCAATCTGAATACTTTCCAGAATTTTCTGCAGGGTTACGCGCCTGGGACTGACCACGTGATCAACCCCAAGAGAATGGAACAGATCGAAATGCCTGTCATCGGTACGGAGCGCAATCACCTCCTTTGCACCTTCGGCCTTGGCCAGAAGGCTGGACATGATGTTGTCCTCCATGTCCTTTCCGGCTGCAATGTAGAAATCGGAGTTTTTGACGTTTATCTCCTGGAGCAGGTCAGCATCCGTGGTATCCCCGGAGAGCACCTCGGTGGTATTGAGCTGAGCGGCAGCCTCTTTGGCGTGCTCCGGATCGGGATCCACAAGAATAACCCTCTCCGCATAGGAGGAGAGTGCCTCACAAATATGCACTGCTCCTACTGAATCACCAGATACTATGATCTTTTTGACTTTGCTGACCGGACGGTTGATTAAAGTTCGGTAGGTGGAGTAGGATTCTCTGGGCATGATGGTGATGGTGTCGTCTCCGGGCAAAAGCTTTTCACTTCCGGAGGGAATGATACTGATTCCATCGCGGATGATTGTAACCACCAACATCTGTGCCGAACCGACGATATCACGTATTTCAAGCAGCGTTTTTCCTGCTATAGGCATATCAGAAGTGATTCTGTAACCCCTCAGGAAAACGCTGTCACCGTGGAAATCCGCCGCATCAGTAAGTCCGGGCAGTTCGACAAAACGAAGAATATTCTTAACCAGTTCTTTTTCGGTCTCGATAACGTGAGTAACTCCAAGTGTACCCAGATCGATGCTGTCAGCTGACAGGATTTCATCTGAAATAATGCGGGCGATACGCTTTTGCACGTTGTACTGGCTGGCGAAATGACAGGCAAGAAGGTTTATTTCATCACTGGGCGTCACTGCCACAATCATGTCAGCACGCATAACCCCGGCCTGTTCAAGAACCATAGGACTTGAACCGTTGCCCAATACTGTCAGCACATCAAATCTGGAACTGATTTCATCCACCAGAGCCGGATTACGTTCGATTACGGATATTTCGTGATCAAACCGGCTCAGGTAACCAGCCAGCCCAAGCCCCAGCGCTCCGGCACCGACAATGATAATATTCACCTAAAAACCCCGATGCTAAAAGTCCAAGCACTCAAAATAGATATTTGAACAGGGGAAAGCCAGTAGAGTGGCAATTGCTTGGAAAAGAATTCGGGACAAGCATATTCTTTAAAAGCGACTGGGATGCGGCGGATACAGGAAGCTCAGAGGAATATTGATTAATGATTGTCGCTTTCAGGCTCGAAACCGGTATTTTCAAGAACATATCTGGCAACTTCCGAGCTGTTTTCTGGGATTTCGTATATCAGAGTGTATGTTGTATCGCTGCAGTTCAGCTCGAAGAGAACTTTCGTGAGACTGTTTTCGGGATCTTCGATCCAGGCATAGATTCC
>JBKHHW010000080.1:0-13284 GCA_046538945.1 Chitinispirillaceae bacterium
GAATGTCACCCCCTCCAGGGTGAGAAGTTTCCCCGGTGAGAGCACATCCCCGATCTGCTCTGCGCTTGAAGTGGGAATGCGGGGAGTGATATCGAGGCACACATGGCCTGCAGCTGTGATTTTGGGTTTCATAGGAACAATCCGGGAAACAAGGTGCCCGTGTGTGATAAAGAGTCCGATACAGGTAAAATAAGTAGTGCGGAGAGAACTGATGCGGGATTGTCGGTCCAGTCTATGATGCTGCCTTGTTCAGATAGGGCAGCCGTTTTCGGAGAGGTATGGAATTGGGCTGAGATCCTGAATGCAGAGACACACCTTCTGGTCACTGCAGTCCACGGTTATTATTTTGAAATAACCAGCAGGGGAGATCAATAACTTACGGTACCCCAGAGGTGATTTTGGGCTGAATCAAGTTTTCACCCCGGAGGTAAAACCCGTTGTGCACGATTTTTGATTGTCCTACTCTCTTAAGAACCAAAACCCGACCACCCAGAAACCGGAAAGGAAACCATGTTTCCCCTTCGCGACGAAAATCCCGTTTTCCACAGATCAGTGCTGACCTTCACCATAATCGCCCTCAATGCCTTTGCATGGATTTTCGTGCAGGGACTGGGTACCGAACCGGCTCTGAGCCGCTCCGTGTGCAATCTGGGACTGATTCCCGGAGAGCTTCTTGGCGCTATTCCGCAGGGAACACGGGTACAGATTGGTCCCCAGTCGACCTGTGTCATCGGCGGCGATCCCAACTGGCTCACTATGCTGACCTCCATGTTTCTGCACGGCGGCTGGTTTCACCTGATCGGCAACATGTGGTTTCTTTCGGTTTTCGGTGACAACGTTGAAGACTCCATGGGTAAAACCAGGTTCATCATTTTTTATCTGGTCTGCGGTGTTGCTGCTACTGTCGCTCAGGTTCTGTCAAACCCCGACAGCCCCATTCCCATGATAGGAGCCTCAGGGGCGATAAGCGGAGTCATGGGGGCATATGCAGTTCTCTACCCCAAAGCGCCGGTGCACATGCTGATTTTCCTGGGGTTCTTTGTGACCAAAGTGGTGGTCCCGGCCTACATTCTGCTAGGCTACTGGTTTCTGATTCAAATCCTGAGCGGCCTGCCGACTCTGGGTGGCGAATCAGGAGGAGGGGTTGCGTTCTGGGCACATGCGGGAGGATTTGTGGCAGGAGTTCTTCTCATTTTTCTATTCCAGGACCGTGAGCAGGTTAGTATTCACCGGAGAATAGTGGATGAGAAGTGGAGCAAATACCAGAACAATTTCGGCATATGAACAGCGGAGGGACTTTCAGAAGGTTTCCATCAATATGATTTGTATACCTATCAACTCGCAACTATGTGAGGCGGAACAGGAACACCCATCATTTCACCTACAGCCCTGATGAGTTCGAATTCTTCCAGAGTTACTTTTTCATCATACATCACGCACTGGATGCAGGCCTCCATCACCGATTTTCTGCAGCTGACGTTCCCTCTCGAGATGACATCGACAGCTTTGTCAAGAGCGAGAAAATTTCCGGATTCTTCAGGAGGTATGGAAGTGGTTGCAGGGCTGAGACCGGCGGCGGAAGCAAACCGTGCGATCCCTCTGTGAAACGCCTTCTGAGCCAGAGCCTCGTCCCCGGAAGCCCCCTGGCGGGCAAGTGTCGAAAGAAGCAGCGATACTTCGGAACGCATCTGGGAAGCGGTCCGACGGCTACCGGGTATGCCCTTTCCGCACACACGATCGTACTGTCTTTTAATGAACTGTCTGACCACGAACTCAAACGCATCTATCTTTTTGTCCGCCTCCATGAGCGCGCGTACGACTTTGAGAAAATCCAGATACTGCATGGGTGACATCTGACCAAGAGAAGAGAGCGCAAGCTCGACAATGGCCAGACGATGCTTGGGCAGTATTCGATTCCTGAAAGAAAGCAGTCTTTTTGTCTCGACAAACTCGTGACTGCTTAAAAGTGAGGCCAGCCTATCGACCTGCTTCTCAGCCACGGTCTGTTCATCACTTATCAAAACGACAAAGACTACAAACCTTGCGCTGTAAGTGTCACGCGTGGCCTCCACTACTTCAGAGGGCATGGATGCGAAGAGTCCTGCAGCGTAAGCTACATGCTCCGGCTTCAAAGTCCCCACACTCTTGAGAGCAGCTTCACGGTCGAGAGAAAAGACTGGTTCTTCAGCTTTACCGGCATCCTGAACCGACGCCGCGGCAGCAAACATCTTCTCCTCCGCCCCTGAGTGAGAAGTTCCGCTTTTAACGGTCACTCTGGGAAAATGACCTCTGAAAGCGGGGTCAATACGCTGGATTCTGGTAACCAGATCAGGATGCGTGGACATCAGACCTGAAAACTTACTCCTGAACCCATCCGCAAAGAACATATGACTGACTTCCCGGGCATGCTCTGATCGGATAGACGAACAGTGCGTAAAACCTCCGATTTTTTTCAGTGCGCCGGCCACTCCGTCAGGGTTTCGGGTAAACTGCACTGCCGAAGCATCGGCCAGAAATTCCCTCTGCCTTGAAAATGCCCGCTGAATCAGCATACCGATAAACCGTCCCAGAAAACCGAAAAACATGAATGCCAAACTGGCGAGAAAAATGGCCAGAAGAATGCCTCCCCCGTTTCCGCCCTTTTTGTCATTTGAGCTTGAACCCGAACGCCTTCCTGATGATCTGCTGCTGCCGAACAAACGCAGCAGAGTGTAGCCTATGACTGCAAGCACATACAGACCATAGAGGATACCGGTAAGCCGCAGATTCAGTTTCATATCCCCGTTCAGTATATGGCTGAATTCATGGGCTATTACCCCCTGCAGTTCATCTCTATCTAGAGTATCCAGACAACCTTTGGTGACAGCTACCACCGTGTCATCAATACCGTAACCCGCCGCAAATGCATTTATTCCATTTTCCTCCAGAATAAAAACGGAAGGAACGGGAACACCTGAAGCGATAGCCATCTCCTCAACCACATTGAGAAGTCTGCGCTCCTGCAGATCATTGGTGGACGGAACCACCAGCCGCCCACCAAGCATCTGGGCAACCAGAGTACCTCCCCCTTTGCGGTATTTGAAAATCTGAAAAAGGGATGCACCTCCTATTATCGCCGACACCACTCCGGAAACGGCAAGGAAAACACGAGGATCGAAAAATCCATACCTCAGTTCCAGCTCCAGTCCCGCAAACGGCAGTGCGAAAACCATGACTGTATAAATTGCCGCAATTATCAAAAGCAGCGCGAGAATGAAATAAACCACCAGAAGAAGGGATTTCTGTTTCGCCACATCCTGATTCTGGAAAAAATCAGTGGAATAACTCATGTTTCATGCTCCGGTCACCGGGTTGTAATCAACAGATCAAACAGTCTGAGAGGCCGTCCGTCAGGAAAAAGACACTTTCGGCGCTTCCTTCTCCCTTTCATCGGTGATTTCCCACAGTGATGCTGGATTGAAGTTGAACATTCCGGCAAAAACAATATTGGGGAACGTCTCTCGCATGTTATTGTAGAACATGACCGCGTCATTGTATGCCTGACGGGCAAAAGAGATTTTGTTTTCCGTTGTGGTAAGTTCTTCGGAAAGCTGCATCATATTCTGATTCGCCTTGAGATCGGGGTAGGATTCAGAAAGAGCAAACAGCCTTCCCATCACTCCTCCCAATGTACCTTCCGCGGCTGCAAGCCTTCTCATCGCATCCGGGTCTCCGGGGTTGGCTGCAGCCCCCGACTGGGCGCTGACCGCGGAATTGCGGGCGGAGATGACAGCTTCGAGCGTTTCCCGCTCATGTTTCATGTACCCCTTGGCGATCTCCACAAGATTGGGAATCAGGTCGTAGCGGCGTTTGAGCTGAACATCAATCTGGGCAAACGCATTTTTGTACCGGTTTCTCGAAGAAACCAAACCGTTGTAGATACTGATTGCAACCACTCCCAGAACAAGCAGAAGTCCTACTAGAACGAGCAATGCTATCATCGCAAACACTCCTAAGCTGATATGAAAAGAGATGAATGTACTACCCTCGACAAGAAACAGAGCAACTGGTGCCGCTTGTCTATCCAAATTAAATAATTGCACCCCGGATCTGAAACAGAAAATGGTTTCACAAGAGATTTGTGCCGCTTTTGCCGGAAACAAGAAACTACAAAGATTAAAAAACAGGTGCACTAAGCTGCCCCCCTGACAGGGCCGCCGAAGCCAAACTCCGGCCCGGTTCTCCCAAGCATTTTTTATTTTGAGGTATTCGATATTGCGGAGAAGATTGCTATGCCGACCACAAAATCCCCACTGGAACTTCGCTACAAGAACTCCAGTCCGCTCAGAACCCTTCTGGCCGTGTATTCATATGACAAATGGAAAGTAGTGTGGTCGCTTGTCTTCGGGGCGGTAAAGCACACCCCGTTTCTTTTCATGCCGGTGATAATCGGCAACCTGGTGACAGCGGTGAGCGACCCTGAAAAGTATGGCACGGAGATGATATGGCGTGATATGATCATCATCGTCATCCTGCTTGCACAGAACATTCCTCTTCATACTCTTTACACCAAATATATGAGTGTCGCGATCCGGAACATGGAAACGCGGCTCCGCACAGCGCTGGTGAGAAGGCTTCAGGAGCTCTCTATCTCCTTTCACGAAAACTTCCAGTCCGGCCGCCTGCAGTCAAAGGTCCTTCGGGATGTGGAGGCGATAGAGGTTCTTTCACGCCAGGTTTTCATGACAGTGTACCACTCCTTCATGACCATCGTCTTCGCAACGGTCATAACTGTGGCTAAAGATCGGATCGTCGCTCTGTTTTTTGCTGTGACCATCCCCGTAGCCGCTCTCCTGGTACACATTTTCCGCAGAAAGATAAGCTTGCAGAGCCAGGATTTCAGAGTGGAGACGGAGACCATGTCGGCCATGCTGGGGGAAATGGTGGCGATGCTCCCCATTACCCGGGCCCACGGAGTGGAGAAGCGGGAGATATCCAAAATAAGTTCTCAGATGGAAAAGGTGCGCAACCGCGGAATCCGCCTCGATGTGACGGGAGCCATTTTCGGCGCCACCACCTGGGTATCTTTCCAGAGTTTTCAGGTGATCTGCCTGATCTTCACCGGCTACATGGCCTACCGTGGCAGAATTGCGGTGGGGGACATTGTAATATACCAGACGTTCTTTGTGCAGATTGTAAACAGCATAGGAGCAATCATAAATATCTACCCGCAGCTGATGAAAGGTTTCGATTCTGTAAAATCCCTGGGTGACATTCTCGAATGTCCCGACCTCGAACACAACGAGGGCAAAAAGGTCGTGACATCGGTAAAAGGTGATCTTACCTACGAAAAGGTGACCTACTACTATGAAGACAGCTCCAGTCCGGCAGTTTCGGATTTCAATCTGAACATAAAAAGCGGGGAATGCGTTGCTCTTGTGGGAGAATCCGGCAGCGGCAAAACGACACTACTCAACCTCACCATCGGTTTCAGGCGTCCCACATCGGGACGCATCCTTATTGACGGTCAGGATATGCAGGGTCTCGACCTGCGCACCTACCGCCGACATCTGGCGGTTGTTCCGCAGGAAACGGTCCTTTTTTCAGGTACGGTAGAAGAAAACATCACTTACGGGGAGGAGAACATACCTCGCAAAAAGCTGCTCGATGTTCTTGATCAGGCCAACGTGTCCCAGTTCATCGGCTCACTGCCGGATGGACTTGATACCATGATCGGTGAACATGGTGCGAAGCTCTCGGGAGGACAACGTCAGCGCATCGCCATTGCCCGCGCACTTATCCGCGATCCCCGCATAATAATTCTGGATGAGGCCACGTCGGCTCTGGATGTGGCTTCGGAGGCTCTGGTACAGGAGGCGATAAGCCGTCTTTCAGAAGGCAGAACCACTATCGTAGTCGCCCACCGGCTCTCAACTGTCAGAAAAGCCGACAGGATAGTGGTCCTGAAACAGGGACAGTGCATCGAAAGCGGTACCCACAGGGAGCTTCTCACCCTTGAGGGAGAATTCCACAGATTCCACAAACTGCAGGCGTAAAAGTCAGCAGCCGATTCTCCTCAGACAGGCAAACAGCTGATCGTACTCCCGATCGTGATCAACAAATGCGGAACCGCGGCGCATTGCTTCCAGCTCCCTCCATTTCACAAACCGCACTTCCGAAATTTCATTTTCATCGATTTTTAGACTTTCCGTGGGCGCTTCGGTTCTGAACAGGTACACATCGCAGAATTCATTATCGATGTATTCTCTCCCGCGGGCCCGGAACTGCTGAGTTACCGAAAAAAGATACTCAAGGCGCTCAGGATCCACATCCAAACCCAGTTCCTCCTTCACCTCCCGCACGGCCGCACCTCTTGAGCTGTCGCCCGAGCTGCAGTGACCGGCTGCGGAAATATCCCAGAGACCGGGATGAGACTCCTTGAGAGAGGATCGGCGCTGAATCAGAAGTTCGCCTCCGGAGTTGAGGATCCATACGTGGACGGTCCTGTGCCAAAGGCCCCGGCTGTGCACCCAGTCTCTTGTGAAACGTCTGCCGGTCTGGGCACCCGCTTCATCAAGTTCATCGATATATTCCTTCATGTTTCAGAGCGGGCTGAATCGGCGGAGGAGCATTCGGAGCACACTTTGGAAAGAAGGGCTCTGATCCGTTCAATGCGCCCGCAGACATCCATGTTGAGTTTCTCACGCAGGCGGTTGATACGGACGGTTTTCACACGCAGTTCATAATCCTTTTCCGATTCTCCTTCACGCCGGGAGGGCTTGGGGATGTCCTTTATGAGGTAGAGAAGTCCGATATGGGACGTGGGGGCTTCGATGATACCACGGGAAATACCCTTAACCAGGTTAGAGGTGAGGGGAAGGAGCGCTTCGAAAAGAGCTTTGAGTTCCTGAATTTCCCCGGAAGTGAGCGTTTCTGCTTCCGGGAGAATTTTTGCGGAACGGGGAGTCTGGCCGGGAAGGCAGGTCTGTCTTGCCTTGATAAGTTCGGGGCAGAACTGTTCTGCACAACTGTCGCACACATACCCCTCATCGGGAGCATAAATCGAAAGCGGCCCCTGAAGTTCCACGTTTCTGGAGCAGACTATGCAGGTGCTTTCAACCGCATGTTCGCCAGTGAAACGCAAAACGAGCCTGCTCCGAAGAGCTTTTACTATTTCCTCTTTGATACTCATGGGCTAAAGGCGCGGAAGTGGAAAGAACTACAGTTCTTCCATGATCAGCTTTTCGCAGAGGACCTCCTCCACTTCGGGGGAGAACTCCACAAATTCCCTGATCCGTTCCCTGACCGTCTCCTCGGGCATGGCATTTATGAATTCTGCAAGCCAGGTGTTATCGTCGGAAGATTTGCCGGAACTGAGGTCAATGCGGTCGAAAGCAACAGCATGTATGGGTTTGCGTTTTTTTTTGTAACCGCCCCCGCTATAAAAAAATTGGCGCTGATCTGGCTTGTCGCTGATTCTGCCCACCTGCATCTGCTGAAACTCCCGTTACCGATAAATCCTACTGCTTCTGATCCTATTATCAATATAATAGAAAAACCCATGCCATGCGCCTTTTTGCCCGATATTTTTTTGCGTCTGATTTTTGCAGAAGCTGAAAACTGTACCAGCACGGAGCAGAAATGCGTGACTCAGAAGAGGGGAATCACTCACATGCAGAAAGGGATTTTCTGCCTCGAGGGGCTCTGGGATGATGATCTGAAGCAGAAATCATCGGTACAGCCCATCCTCCATCTTCTTGAAATAAACGGCGGAATCCCCTTCATTTATCATGATGCGGCCACAGTTGAGGAGCTTGAGTTCTATGTGTCGAAATGGAAACAGGCCAGATACAGAAACTACCCTATTCTCTACCTGGCATTTCACGGAGAAAACGAATCCCTTCTGGTAGGAAGACAGAAGTACCACCTGGGGCAGCTTGCCAACGTTCTGAGAAGCTCCTGCGCCGATTCGTTTTTCATCTTCGCTTCATGCAAAACGATGATGGACGGGCACGGAACAATTTCGGAATTCATGAAAACCACGGAAGCTCTGGCCGTTTTCGGTTATCGCAACAGGGTGTGCTGGATGTATTCAGCAGCACTGGAACTGCTGATCCTCACCGAACTGCAGAAAGTTGATTTCTCGGCAAAAGGCATGAAAAACCTTGAAAAAAAGATCAGCACCTTTGCAGGAGCTTTTCAGCAAATCGATTATACACTTGTAATCCGCCACGGAGCCGGGGCGCACACAAGGTGATTTCGACCTCCCGGTTTGAATTATTCCCCTGCACAGATTATTTTCTTGTATTTCCCTGAAAGTCAAAAATCCGGCTTTCAGCACATTCCGAAATCAAAAAATCGCTTCAGATATACGGAGAGAAACCATGGCCAGAATCATCGAGGAAGTCTCAAGAACATTTTCCGAATACCTGCTTGTCCCGCGGCTGACCAGAAAAAGTCACCTGGCTCACAACGTGAGTCTCAAGACGCCCATCTGCAAGTTCAGAAAAGGGGAGAAATCGAGACTTACCCTCAATATACCGTTTGTGACTGCGAGCATGCAGTCGGTATCCGGATCGGAGATGGCGATAGCTCTCGCCCGCAGGGGCGGCCTGGCATTCATATTCTGCTCCCAGACGATAGAGAAGCAGGCTGCCATGGTCAGCCGAGTGAAAATGCACAAAGCCGGTTTCGTCCCCTCCGATTCAAACCTCAGGCCCGACAACACCCTTGGAGACGCTCTCGCTCTAAGAAAGAAAACGGGGCATTCCACCATGCCGGTGACGAGTGATGGAAGCGGTAAAGGCACATTCCTGGGCATTCTCACCGACAAGGACTTCTGGGAGTACGAGGATGATCTCAGCAGGCCGGTAAGCGAACATATGACCAGCAAGGAACATGTAATCTTTGGCCACCTTGGAATAACACTTCACGAAGCGAACCTCCAGCTGCGAAAACACAAAAAAGAGTGCCTTCCCATTCTCGACCATGATGGAACCCTTCACTCCCTTGTGTTCAAAAAGGACTATTTCGATCACATGAACAACCCGGACGAACTTCTGGACGATCGCAAACGCCTGGTGGTGGGTGCTGGTGTCAACACTCACGACTACGAGGAACGGGTTCCGGCACTTGTGGAAGCCGGGGTGGATGCAATCTGCTTTGATTCTTCGGACGGGTACACCGAATTCCAGAAAGAAGCGGCCCTCTGGGTTCGGGAACGCTACGGGGACAAGGTGGTGATCGGGGGCGGCAACGTGATTGACGGAGACGCTTTCAGATACCTGGTCGAGGAGGCTCAGCTCGATTTCGTGAAAGTGGGTATAGGCGGCGGTTCCATCTGCATTACCCGGGAGCAGAAAGGGATAGGCAGAGGGCAGGCTTCAGCACTCATGGCCGTTGCGGCGGAACGCGATCGCTATTATGAGGAAACGGGCATCTATGTGCCGGTGTGCTCCGACGGTGGTCTGTCAAATGATACTCAGATAATAATTGCCCTGGCCATGGGAGCCGATTTTGTAATGATGGGGAGATATTTCGCGATGACCGACGAAAGCCCCACTCCCAGAGTCTCCATTGGCGGAAGAATTTACAAGCCCTACTGGGGGGAGGGGTCCAACAGAGCCAGAAACTGGCAGCGCTACAGTCACGACGAAAACAGCGACGGACTCAAATTCGAAGAAGGTGTGGACGCTTACGTTCCGGTTGTGGGATCGGTAAGGGAAGTACTGGGGGTGACCACAGCCAAGCTCAAGTCGACGATGTGCAACATGGGGTCCTTATCCGTAAAGGAGTTTGCGGACAACTCCGTACTCACCCGCATCTCCGAGCAGTCCTTTGTGGAAGGCGGCACCTCGAACGTCCTTTCTCTTGACAAGGATATTCCCAGAGAGGTCTAGACGAAACCGTTTGGCATTTCCTCTAAGGGTAAATAGAATTGTAAGAATGTGCTCACATCCGGAGTAATAATTTCCCGGTGTGAGTTTTTTATTATCAGCAGGCAATCACCCAAACTTGCTGCATTTTACAATAAACATTTTTCCTTTGCCGTATTCTGAATCCAGGGGAACTCTCAAAAACCAAGGAGGTATACGTGTCAAAGATCTTTAGAAAACCTTTATTACCCCTATCCATTGTAGTTTTATTGTTCGCCAGCGGGTATTTCATCACCACGTCCTGTTCCTTCGCCGATTCGAAGAAGCCTGAACGGGGATCAATCAGTTTCGGCGCCAAGTCACAGCCGGATGTGGATATACCGCCCACGCTTCAAAGCTTTTCCACTGTTTTCGCCGATGTGGCGGAAAAGGTGGTTCCTACGGTGGTATCGGTCATTCCTACGAAAATCGACACAGTTACCTTTTCAAACAATCCCTTCTACCAGTTTTTTGACGACCCGTTTTCCGGAGGACCTTTCGGGAACTTTTTCGGCAACGACCCACGTTCCCGCCGCCGTACACCTCCACCGGTCCAGAAACGCGAGTACAGAAGACAGGGTCTGGGCTCGGGCGTCATCGTGTCCAAAGACGGCTACATACTGACAAATTACCATGTGGTATCGGGAGCGGATGAAATCGAGGTGAAAACATCCGACTCCAGAAGCTTTGAAGCGGCTATCGTCGGTTCGGATTCCCTAACCGATGTCGCGGTTCTGAAGATAATGGACGATGTGAAGGATCTGCCGGTAGCCTATTTAGGAAACAGTGAGAAACTTCGTCCCGGCGAATGGGCCATCGCCATCGGCAATCCTTTCAGCCTGACCTCATCGGTCACCATGGGAATCGTGTCCGCAACCGGCCGCACAACCCCCGGAGCAAACAGCGAATCCTATCAGAATTTCATTCAGACCGACGCAGCCATCAACCCCGGCAATTCCGGAGGAGCTCTGGTGAATATCAAGGGTGAACTCATCGGTATCAACACCATGATCTACACCCAGTCGGGCGGGAATATGGGTATCGGCTTTGCGATTCCTATCAGTATGGCCCGCAGAATCATGGAGGATCTCATCTACGAGGGAAAGGTGAGCCGGGGATGGCTCGGTGTAGCGATTCAGCCTCTGGATCAGTCCACGCGTGATGCGTTTGGCCTCTCTGCTGAAACCCGGGGTGTCCTGATCGGCGATGTGTTCAAGGGTCAACCTGCGGACAAGGCAGGTATCAGGCGGGGGGATGTGATTACCAAAGTAGGTGACAAAAAAGTTGAAAACCCCAATCAGCTCAGAAACTACATTGCCGCGATCCGTCCTGGTGAAACCGCTCCCGTAGAACTGCTTCGGGACGGGAAAACAAAAAAAGTGAAGGTGAAGATGGCGGTAAGAGACGAGAATGCGGTACTGTCATCTCAGGGAAAGGCTGGTGGTGCTTCATCTGCCGAGAGTGCTGATGCTAAAGAGGTTCTGGGGATAAAGGTGGGTAATATCACACCAGAAGTGCGCAATGAGTTTAACCTCTCTGCTTCTCAGAAGGGCGTTATCATCAGAGAAATCGACCAATCCAGCCAGGCAGCACGGGAAGGTCTGCGCCAGAATGATCTCATCCTTGAAATCAACAGAAAAGCGATCAGATCGGTGGAGGATTTCACCAAGATCACCAGTAATATGAAGGAAGGTGATTCTATTCTTTTGCTTGTACAGCGGGACCAGAGCACCTTTTTCCGGGCATTCAAGATCAGAAAATAGCATTTCAGTGAAATTAAATTGATCCAGAACGATCCCCGAGGCCACTAATAGGTTTCGGGGATTTTTTTGCTTGCAACTGGAAATCATTTAGCTTGACTCATCTCCGCAGGAAAACATATCTTTGTTTATTATAATGATATATACAACAACCATTCAGGAGGATATACATGTTTAAGAGGCGGCTTGCAGTACTTTCCCTTTTCGCTTTTATTCTGGTGGCCGGCTGCGGCGGGGTCAATGAAGAGTTTATCAAGGATGCGGAACAGCGTCTGGAAACACTTAAGACGAAAGGTGTCCCGGATGATGACCTTTCCAACGCCCGGATACATCTATTCCAGTTGAAGACTCATAAGGAAAAGGGCAACAATGCTCAGGCCAAGCAAGCCGCTGACTCTCTGACGGTTCATCTCGAGCAGGCCGAAAAGCTGTATGCTGAAAAGATAGCTACCCTGGGACCAAAAATCGATGCTCTTAAATCGGAGATCAACGAAGCGAAAGCCGAACTCAGTGGTCTGCATGCGGGTAAAATCGATTCAGTAATGGCTGTTGTGGATTCATTCATAAAGATTGACTGGCTGCTTCAGGCCAAAAACAAAGCCGAAGAGTTGGAAGACATGATTCCAAACATCAAAGAGTCTCAGGCCACGGCAAACAAGGTCAAGAATTTGGTTCCCGGAGTCTGGAAGTGCGTGGATAAAACCACAAACGCTACATTTCCGGAAATCAATGCTGTAGAGCAGAAGATTTTCACTTTCTACAGAAACGGAAAAGTGAAACTGATAGAGAAGAAAAAGGGTCAGAGCGGTAGGTATCTTAAAGAGGACTGGGAATTCAATTCGGACGGAACCTACGACTTTGTTGGAGATACCATTGTTCTCAAGATCGGCCGATTCGCGGCGGTCAGACAGAATTTCATCAGAATTCACAAGATCGACGGCAAGAAGGTGTGGAAAAATGAACCCGCTCCCACCTACGATTCAACGATCACCGACGGAAGCCAGGACAGGTTCATCACCTATGATGACCTGAAGCTGGATTTTACGAAGATCAGAAGGCTGTAAAAGCCCCACTCATATTGATTATTGGTGAGAAGCGGTTCCATTCGGAGCCGCTTTTTTTGTCTGGCCCAAAGCTTGTTTTCGGAATGTCGCTTTTAATTACAGAGGGGGTTAATTATAGCGGAGGCCACTTTCACCCTGGTAGAAAAAAGAAAATGAAAAGAAGTAATGAGTAATATTCTAAGGTATAAAAAAAACGACGGTCCCGTAGGGAATGTCGTTTTTTTATTCAAATTTTGAAAGTACTTACGAAACCGGGAGTATGCTCACCTTTTTCTTGTTATTCTTGCCCCGGGCGTACTGAACCACGCCGTCCATCTTGGCAAAAAGGGTATCATCGGATCCCTTGCCCACATTGAGACCGGGATTGACCACGGTCCCTCTCTGGCGCACCAAAATACTTCCGGCGCTCACCTTCTGACCACCGAAGCACTTCACTCCGAGCATCTTGGGGTTACTGTCTCTGCCGTTACGGCTGCTTCCTACACCTTTTTTATGTGCCATGTTAACTCCGTTTTTCGGTTATCCGTTTACCGTTTTCAGTTATCCGTTTGCCGTTTTCAGTTTAGC
>JBKHHW010000258.1:0-3307 GCA_046538945.1 Chitinispirillaceae bacterium
ACAATGCCTCCCGGAAAATCACCAGCCCTGAAGAAAGCCCTCGAATTCATCACAAAATCAGTGAATGAGGAGGGTCAGAAAAAGCTACCCTCTATACGCACCATTTCCAGACGGTGCGGAGTATCTGCTGTTACCGTCACCCGGGCTATCGGACAGCTTAAAGAGGAAGGGATGATAGTAAGTGTCTGGGGAAAAGGACTTTTCACTGCAGACAGTCTGCCACATCGGGGTACCCTGCATTCTGATTTGGAATCGGAAAAACGGGATTACAAATACAACAGAATCCTCCGCGAATTGAAGAAAGATATCACGGATGGTAAGTACCCCACCAGTTTTCCACTGCCTGCAAAGAAACAGCTCGCCCGCGGCTACAACGTGAGCTACCCCACAATCAACAAAGTTCTTTCATTGCTGGTGAAAGATGGGATTCTAAAACGCTCCGGATCGAAATTCCTCTTTTTCACCAACAGAACTGTTCACCGCCAGCGCATTATGGTAATAGCTCTTGGATTCAGTGCTGAAGCCATCAAAATCCAAACCGAACGGGAAAAGACTTTCTACAGATCTTTATCAGCAGCAGCACTGAATATGTCTGTCGACCTGGAGATAATCAGCTACAATGACTATCTGGAGACGCCCCGTTTTTTCCTTCCCGATGGCCATACGCTTGAAACATTCATCAAAAAGCAGAAAATATGCGGAATAATCCTCTCCTCCTACCATATGAACGACTCTGCCCAATGCCTTCAAAAACTTATCTGCACCGGTGTACCGGTATCAGTATGGATAGAGGACCGACGCATTCTGCAATCAGTTTCCAGATACAAGCCCAAATACAGCAGACTGACCTTTTTTGATTCCAGCTACTCATCCATACCGGGCAGAGATGTCGGCAAATACCTAATAAGCAAAGGACACCGGGAAATAGCCTACATATCACCTTTTCACGGAAGTCCCTGGTCCCAGAACAGACTTGAAGGATTATTGAAAGCAGGGACTTCGACACAGATAAGCTGGAAAGTGCACCCGTGTGTAGAGACAAAGTACTCCAACGACTATGCCTTCATGGAACAGGTTTTCAAAAGAACTCCGTTTGAAAAGGATTTTTCCGCCGCAGCAAATATTACAAACAAGATACAGCCGTTTTTGTCGGGGCGTATGGATGCAATGAGATACGATTACGAAAAGCTGCGCCGGGATGATCTCATTTTCTCCTGCTGCAAACCGTTACTGGACAAAGCGGCCTCAGTTCCCACCATCACCGCCTGGGTCTGCGCAAATGATCTTATAGCCTGCCTGATCGCTGACTACTGGGATTACACCAGCGTCCCTTTTGAAAAAAGGCCCGCTTTGGTGGGATTTGACAACACGTTCGAGAGCCTGGAGAAAAAGATCAGTTCATATGAATTCAATACGGCCGGAGAGGTGCAGAGCATGCTGACTCACCTGCTCTACCCCAACAGTGCACTTTTCCATGAGGAGAACTCCGCCATCAGCCTGCGCGGAAATGTGATAGAACGCAGAAGTTCCAGCAGATCATTATAAATCTGCCCCGAAACCATAAACGATTCAGGGCAGATTGTAAATTACCTCTTTTCTGAACCGAACCTATTCGATTCTCACCCTGGCAAGAGTTCTTTTCCCGGAAGTCATTTTGAGCAGATGAACCCCGGCGGGAATATCTTTTGAAAAATTCACTCTGTTTACACCTCTGGTGAGAGTTCCAACAGAGGTTCTGCCGATCACCTTACCCTTAAGATCCAGTATGGATAGGCTGACATCCGTATACCGGGCAGAGGAAGTGATTTCCATGCTGTTCTGCACCCTGTTGACATCGACTGTGAACTGACCTGCCCTGAGCGACTCTTTACTTCTCAATAGATTTATTGCCGAGGTGGCTGGCGGATCGGATTCCATTTCCGAAGTGTACTCCGTTATCTTCCAGCTTTCTGAAACGGCCGAAAAGGTGAGACAGGAAATTGAATGAGCCGGGACGGTATAATTTAATACAGTGTCGTTTGCAAAACCGGTGAAATTGAAGGACACGTCGTAAGAAGATGTGGTATCCCAGTTGATTGCGTAGAGACTCGCATTCCCTTCATCATCTTTATAAGCGAAAACCCGCACAAATGAGTTCACATTCTCCTTGTGAATCAGATGTTTTTTTACGTTTTCGGCAAACATTTTATACACATAATACACAGGTTTGGGCTCTCTGCTTCCGTTTAAAAAGCCCAGAGTCCACCCTTCCCGAATACTCCAGGGCATAATCGAGAGGAGGTTTTCCTGAGAGGTCGAAATTCCCACAAATTCCCCGAACCAGAGAGCTGCATTGAATGTACCCGGACTGGCATCATAGACTGAATTAGCCGGGTCCCCATCCCAACTTATATTTGTTTCTCCCACCAGCATGGGAATCTCCTTGCCGTCGGCATTCCTGTCGATCAGATCCCGTACACTTGAATAGAAACTGCCGGTTTTGTTTGATTGATTATAGGCATTGCGGTATGTGCAGCCGTTGGCGGCATAAGGGTAATAATGAACCGAAATAATATCCACGTTTTCCCTGCACCTCGATACAAATTCAGGAATCCACTCGCTATACTTGTGAGACAATTCCAGACCGATGATCTTGATTTCAGGATCGATTTTCCTGATTTCGGAAGCGATGGCGTTGAAATCGCTGCAGTAGTCTTCAAGAGTATACTCCTGAAGATGCTGGGCCCCGTAGTCAGGGTTTGCCCCCTGATTCTCCGGGTAGATATCAGGCTCGTTTCCGATCGAAACGTACCTGACAGAGCTCTGGGTTTTGAAATAGGAAAGCATTGCAGACGCATTAGCGACTCTCTGCTCAGTGGTGGTGTACTTTCCAATCTGAAGCTGAAGGAGAGGTTGGGCTCCCACAGCACCGCAGTAGGAAGCAAAGTCCGCCAGAACCGATTCCGAAACAGGATCGGGATAGCCCAGATCGACACTGATACCCCCAAAACGCAGCAAGCCGAGATCGAGATCAGATATCAGCTCCTCCGTTCCCTCCATCTGCTCTCCCCACGTGGGGCACCACATCCAGTAGTTATGCCCGAAAAACTGCTCTGAAAGGGTATTGATTACTGTACTTCCGTCCACATTGACTGCTACCGGACCGTTTGCACCGTCCTGGGCAAAAGCCAGAGCAGAGCAAACCAGAGTAAAAATCATGCATTCTCTGAACACTGTGACTCCTTTGTGTTGGGAAAAACAACGGATCTCTAATTAAAAATAGTGGCCGATCCCTAGTGAGGATAACACAAAAAGGATCACTTTTCAA
>JBKHHW010000259.1:0-3289 GCA_046538945.1 Chitinispirillaceae bacterium
TAGTACAACAATATTGAGAAACATGATGAGAAAAAATCGTACAGAAATCCTTCCCGTTGAGAATGCATCCCTTTTTGCCTTCTTTTATTCCTTTTATTTTTGGTTTTTCAGCCTGAAATATATCCGGGGGATTTTGTAGCAACATCGAACCAGAAACTAAAATCAAAAGCCCCCCGGAAAACCTCCGGGGGGCTTTTTTCTTACTATAAGGAGATTAGAGATGAATCATCAGCTGACACAACCGATTATATCACCGGGATCGCTCGTTTCCCAGCTTCCTCTGCCCCAGGCGAGTGCTGAAACAGTGGAGTATAACAGAAAAGCGGTCAGGGACATTCTGGATGGAAAAGACGACCGGCTTCTGCTTATCATTGGACCCTGTTCCATTCACGATGTGGAAAGCGCTCTCGAGTACGCTCAGAGGCTTAAAGAGCTAAGCATACAGACCAGGGACAGATTGCACATAATCATGCGGCTCTACTTCGAAAAGCCGCGTACCATTCTGGGGTGGAAAGGCCTGGTCATGGATCCGCATCTGAACGGAACCAACGATATCGAACAGGGACTTAAAACCGCCCGCTCACTTCTCATCCGGATCACCCGGCTTGGTCTGGGAGCGGGAATGGAGATGCTTGACCCGATAATCATGGAGTACGTTTCCGACCTGGTGAGCTGGGCTTCGGTAGGTGCCAGGACGTCCGAATCGCAGATACACAGGCAGAGTGCGAGCAGCGGGCGCATACCTGTGGGATTTAAAAACGGCACGGATGGTTCGGTGGAAAATGCTGTTCATGCGGTCAAGGCAGCAGAAACTTCACACTGCTTCCCGGGAATCGACAGAGAGGGTCGGGTATGTCTTGTCAGAACGGAGGGTAACTCTTACGGACATCTTGTCCTCAGGGGAGGGAAAAACGGACCCAATTACGATTCCGAAAGCTGCAGCAGAGCAAAAGACGCCCTTTCACAAGCCGGTGTCAGTACATCATGCATTATTGACTGCAGTCACAAAAACTGCAACAAGGACTACCTGAAACAGGCCGATGTCTGGAAAGAGGTCGCAGGGCGGCGCAGAAAAGGTGAACCCCATATCAAAGGGTTGATGGCGGAAAGCTTTTTAGAGGACGGGAATCAGAAGCTTGTTCCGGGAGAAGCTCTCAAATACGGTGTTTCGGTAACCGACCCCTGTCTGGGCTGGGAAAAAACTGAGGAGCTTGTATACTGGACCCACAAACTCCTGGATAAATGATCATTCCGTACGGACCGCTGTGCTGGGATTATCCTGGTCAGGCTTGACTTCCAGAACTGCGTTCTGTTCCGCTGTTCTGTAACTGTTTGCCAGTCCATGCCGCCAGACGCAGATTCTGTTGCGTCCGTTGTCTTTGGCCTCATACAGTGCTTCGTCCGCCCGGCAGATAAGGTCATTGAGTGAGCAGCATCTTCTGTTCAGACACGCAAGTCCTACGCTTATGGAAACAGAGAACGTGCCCTGGGAACTGGTGAACCTGATCTCCTCTATCCCTTTGCGTATACGTTCGGCGACTTCGCGCGCCTTCACTATATCCGTGTCGGGAAGAATGACCGAGAACTCCTCTCCTCCATACCTGCCCACTATATCGGCCTTTCTGAAAACCTGCCTGCACAGATTTGAAATGGATGTGATCACCTGATCTCCGACCGAATGGCCGTATGTGTCATTCACCTGCTTGAAGAAATCGATATCGAACATGATCGCCGAAAGGCTGCGGTTCTCCTGAATCGAACGGTTCACCTCCTTTTTGCTCATTTCGAAAAAGTGGCGGTGATTGTAAAGCCCGGTGAGGGAATCGGTTTCAGCCTGATGACGGGCCCGTTCCAGAAGCTGGACTGTCCGTATGGCCATGGCTGCCTGCTGGGCGAACATGGTGAGAAGTTCCAGATCCGACTGGCTGAATTCCCTGAGCGGACTCTTTTCCACCAGGGAGAGAACTCCCACCAGCTTGCCGGCCGCTTCCAGTGGCACGGCCATGATACCGTTCCATTGGTCGAAAGGATACTGGGGCAGGCGCCCATCACCGACACCATGGCCGTGGAGTATGAGCGGATTGCGGCTCTGTGCCACAAGCCCGATGACTCCTTCACCGATGGCCACCATCTGGCCCAGGTGCTTGTCAGGGAGGCTTTGCACCGCTTCGATGCGTATCTTTCTTTTGTCACGGTCAACCAGGCCGAGTTCCCCTCCCGCGGCGTCCAGAAGCGACACTGCTCTTGACAGGATGGCGTTGAGCAGCTTCGCGGATTCGTGTTCGGAAAGCATATCGGAGAGGTTTGCCCTGAGCACCTCGAGCTCCTCGGCCCTTCGCTCTGCTCTTTTTCTGGCAGTCCGTTCGGCCTCCTGGGCGGTTTTGAGATCGCTGAAAAGATGAGTGTAGGGATCGGAAAAGCCGCTCTTTACCACTGCCTTGTAGATGTGGTACCAGGCCCAGAGCCTCAGCATGTCCCCCGCGAAAGATACCGCGGGAACCAGACTCAGGTAGAAAATTTCAGAAAGCGAGAGCAGAAGAATCGCGCGTATAAACAACTCGTGCACAACCGGATTGAAAAGCTCCTTGTTTCTGCGTACTGCCAGCAGGGAGGAACTGAGTGTGACTGCCACTACCGCCTGCAGGGACAACAGAAGCAGCGTTCTGTGGATCACAACGGAGGGTAAGGTCCCCGTGTATACGAAAAGGGAAACAACGCCGACCAGAACAGCGTAGAAGAGGGTCACGTTTCTGCCATTCTGCTTTTGCTTGACCGACACGAGTGCCAGGAAGAATGCCGTGTTTTCAAGCAGCCTGGCAAAAAGCATGAAAAGCAGGCTTCCCTGATCGCTCAGAAAGGGGAAAAGATTCTGCTCT
Organism: Chitinispirillaceae bacterium; assembly: GCA_046538945.1. GTDB lineage: Bacteria > Fibrobacterota > Chitinivibrionia > Chitinivibrionales > Chitinispirillaceae > JAEZKC01. The sequence continues at coordinate 2,877 of JBKHHW010000259.1, forward strand.
CGTAAAGAGTACAGGTGAAGCAGATGAACAGAGCCTGAAAAAAAGAAGGAAATACCCAGAAAAAGCAGAAAACCGTTCTTGAGGTATCCCCTCGAGTTGAGAGTGAAAATGAAAATGGTCCACGCTACTACAATTAGCGATAGCTCAAGCGCCTGGCGCAGGGGTGAAACGACATCCAGCACCACGGAGAAAGTTACTGCTCCGATTGCCAGCGGAAACAGAAGACCCTTCGGGAGAATCAGTCTCATGGATGATGCTCTCTTTCCCTTTCGGGTTTTGTAATCAACAGTTTAAACGCCTGTTTCAGGCCGCAGCATTCCGACAGGTGAAGCCTTGCGGCTTGCTCAAGACCCTCTGTTGCTATAAATCCGCAAAGGAGGTGCCACTAAAAAAAGTGTTGCCCGTTACCCGTT
>JBKHHW010000260.1:0-3271 GCA_046538945.1 Chitinispirillaceae bacterium
AGCACTGTTTCACCTCCGGGGTGACCTAAGTCCTTGATTTTTCGAGGGACGTTCCAGACAGGAGGCTAGCCCTCCAAGTTAACCCCCCTCCAGGCTCCTCCGAAAGCCCACCTCAGGCTAAACAAACCGTTCCACTCTCCCGGGAGCTCTTCTCAGAACCAAAAACCTGCCTTCCGATCCAAAGATCAAATCAATTTTTCCTCCCTACTACCTATATATATATTTCTTACTCTTTTTCTGAACTTTTCCGAAAGGACTTTTTCACATGATCTGGGACGTGCAGCACGAAACAATGCCTCATGAGCAATTGAGGAAGCTTCAGGGAGAAAGGCTCAGAAGCGTAATCCAGAAGATTTATGACCGGGTTTCTTTCTACCGGAAAAAAATGGCTGAGGCGAACGTCAAACCTTCTGACATCAGAAGTATCGAGGACCTCTCAAAGCTCCCCTTCACCACCAAAGACGAAATGCGGGAAGTGTACCCCTATGGTCTCCTGACCTCTGACCTCAGGGATATCGTGGAAATACATACCTCTTCAGGTACAACAGGCAAGCCGGTCGTTGATGCCTACACTCAGGGAGATATTGACCTGTGGTCTGAAGTGATGGCCAGGACACTTTCCATGGGAGATGTCACCAAAGAGGATATTGTTCAGAATGCTTACGGATATGGTCTTTTCACCGGTGGACTGGGTGCACATTACGGTATTCGCCGCGTGGGCGCCACCTGTCTGCCCATTTCGGGCGGGAACACTAAACGGCAGCTTGAAGTGATGCAGGACTTCGGCTCGACAGTTCTAACCTGCACCCCCTCCTACTCTCTTTACCTCGCAGAGGCGGGAAGAGAAGCCGGAATCGACTTTTCAAAACTGCCGCTGAGAGTTGGGTTCTTCGGGGCGGAGCCCTGGAGTGAAAACATGCGCAGAGAGATTGAAGAGAAGCTCCAGGTGAAGGCCATAGATATCTTCGGACTTACTGAAATCATCGGTCCGGGAGTGGCATCCGAATGCGAGCACCAGAACCTGCTTCACGTTTTCGAGGATCATTTCTATCCGGAAATCATCGATCCGGCAACTGGCGAGGTTCTGCCTGAAGGAGAGAAAGGTGAGCTGGTGTTCACAACCCTGACCAAAGAGGGGACACCTGTTATCCGTTACCGCACCCGCGACATCACTTACCTGACCCGTGAGAAATGCGCCTGCGGACGCACATCGGTGAGAATGCACCGTATTCTGGGCAGAACAGATGACATGCTCATAATCCGTGGAGTGAACATCTTCCCCTCCCAGGTCGAACATGTCCTGCTTAGAGTTGACGGGGTCGAACCCCACTATCAGCTTCTGGTTGAGCGCAAGGGCAGAATGGATTGTCTTGAAGTACTGGTGGAAATGAACGAAGGCCTCTTCTCCGACGAACTCAAGTATATAGAACAGAAGGAAAGAGAGATCGAGCATCAGCTCAAAGAAGTTCTTCTGATCAACAGCAAAGTGAAGCTTGTCGAGCCCAAGAGCATAGAGCGCAGTGAAGGTAAGGCTAAACGCATCATAGACAAACGAACAATCTGAACCGGGAGACGGGACGATGAAAGTACAACAGATTTCAGTATTCCTAGAAAACAAAGCCGGTCGTCTTGCCAGCGTGGCGCAGGCACTCAGGGACAGCAGGATCAATATAAGGGCATTGACCATTGCCGATTCAGCGGATTTCGGTGTGCTCAGGATGATCGTGAACGACCCCGAAAAAGCTCTTTCGGTACTCAGGGACGCAGGGTTTCTGGTGAAAACCAATCCGATTGTCGCAGTACAGATCGAAGACAGGGAGGGTCTTTTCTTCGAAATCATGAACCTCTGCGACAGGGAGGGTATCAATGTGGAATACACCTACTCCTTTGTCGAGCAGACTTCAAACAGGGCGATTCTTTTTATCCGTTTTGAAGATACTGACAAAGCGGTGAAACTATTTGAGGAAAGCGGTTTCAGGCTGCTCTCTGCTGAAGAGATCAGCAAACTGTAACAGTACGCCGGGACCAGGTACAACATTGGAGACCTTATAATTGCATAAGGTCTCCTTTTTTTTGTCCAGTTTCAGAAAGTACCAGTAAACATGATTTCGGGACGATTCTCCATATTCACCTTGACTCTTGAGTTTTCGGGATTGATGGAGGTGAAATTCCTGAAACGGGGAGTAATGGAAAAGTTCGGGTGCACTTTCCATGTATAACGGACATCTGCATACAAGTGATCGGATGCCGATGCGGCCTGTTCTTTATCCACTGCGTAACTGTAGGCGAACTCCAACCAGAAAGCCCCCGGCCCCGCCCCGATATCGGAACTGATCGCGGTTATGAAACCTCTGTTATCATAAAGCGGAGCAGTTGAGGTATCTGATCTTCTAGTATCGCTGATCCTGCTGTTTTCATTGTTCACCATTGCATATGCCGCCATTGCCGAAAGGGTAACAGTGCTGTTTACTTTGTAACCAGCTTTCACACCCCCGGAGATTTCGTGGTCCCCTGCCTCCCTGGCCGGATTGAAATTCCGATAAGCAATCCCCGCCAGCTGAGGAGTGATACTGAGTGCTCCTGCTGTGAAGGGGGCATCCAGAATGAAAAGAACCGATGTGGGGTTTGAACGCGGAGACTCGATAAGAGAATCGCCCTGGGTAACGGCTGCTGACCTTGGATCTACAACGGTAGAAAAAAGGTTGACATTCAGTTTCTGTTCTCCGCTGAGAATCGGAGCTCCTACTCTGAGACCTAGAAGGCTGTTGTTGGTACCGACTATCCAGGTGTATAAAGCGGCAGCTCTGTATGAGCCGGAATTGACTGAGCGCTCCAAAAGATCAAGCGGTCCGTAGGAAACGACCGGCACGGCACCAGCTTCCAGATACAAAAAACCGGGATTCCATCTCGAATAAGCCAGATGTACGTAGAATTCACTTCCGGAAAGAGGCATTCGGGTGGGAAAGGGCATTCTGTTGGCTTCCCAGGAGACATTTTCAACAGCAACCCAGTCATTTCCGACCTGAAAATGGAATGAAAACGTTTCATCCAGATCTGCTCTTATTCCGGCATAATAAGAAACTGTGTTGAAATAATCGAAGGCAGTCGAACTGGACTGCTCGGTGAATGCGGTGTTGATTCTTTCTCTAAGTCGATACTGAGCCAAACCATAGTGTGTGATGGAGAGCTCGGCAGAACTGATAAAAACAATGGCCAGCAACAGTAAAATGGACATCCTTGAACGCATCGAACACTCCTTTAAATGATTTTT
>JBKHHW010000014.1:0-36563 GCA_046538945.1 Chitinispirillaceae bacterium
GTTTTCCGTTAGACGTTTTCTGCGAAAGCTGCTGCCTAAGCGCATCACCAGGCATTTTGGGATCCGAAGCGGTGAAGACCCGCCTTTAGTCAAACAAAAATAACCGAGTGTTGAAATTCACATTCTGAAGTATGTACCATTAGGGTAGGAAAATTAATTGACACACAAAGGAGCATCCTTATGAAAGGGCAGTTACTGTACCCGGCAGCATTAATCACAGTTCTGGTTTTTTCGCTCGGCGCGGCTCCGAAAACAGAAAACCCCGTTTCAATCGTGCCCTGCAGAGCAGTCGATGCGGGAAACTTCTCTAAACACGATCAAAACACCTGGTTTCCCTATCTGGCCGACGAATACATCCGGTTCAGAATGGAACAGATAGAATCTGTTGTACTCCCTTCAACTGAACAGATCAGCTCGAAATTTCCCAAATACAGGAAATTTACGGGTATTGATGAAAACCGCTACCTGGACGCAGCCATCGGGCTGGGTGCAGACTATGTTCTGTTTCATACATACAGAATAGATAAAAAGAGCGGTTCGGTTCATTATTCGATGCAGCTTGTATCAGCAAAGAGCCGCAAACCAACATTCTCAACCGAAGAAAACATCTCTTTCACCCAAATCGGAAAAGGATTGGACAAGTGCCTTCTCGGAATGCTGAAAAGTGTGTCGCAGAGATCCGCCTCCCAAACGATTCATTTCAAAACCGATGCTCTGGGACCACAATTCCGTTATGTGAAGAAAACCGGAGAACTGCTTTCACGGAAACGGTCTCGCGCTGCGGATTATGAAGAAATAACGCGCAGGGCTCCGAAAAACAGACTAGCCGTATACATCAGTGCCCGTCTGCATTACAGAGCGGGAAACTTCGCAGCGGCCGCTAACGAAATGAAAAAGTTGCTCAAAGTCAATCCTTCTCACAAGACCCTCAATCTCATGCTGGTGCACAGTCTCCGGCTTGCAGGGGATCTGAGCGGTGCGCTTTCCCATTCCCGGGCATGCGAGAAGATGAATCTGAAAAGTCCTCCTTTCATACTGGAAAGAGCTTTGATTTATGAGGGACAGAAAAACCTGTCCGCCGCTCTTAAAGCGCATAAACAGGTCATCAGTCTCGATCCCGACGAACCGATTTCCCTTTTCTTTCTGGCAAAAGCGAACAATGATGCAAAAGATTTCACAAAAGGCTACGAATACGGCGAGAGGCTTGTCAAACGTAGTCCAGACAACGGCTCCGCGGTTTTCGAATACGCCAGAAGTCTGGCGGGACTGAGAGAGTTCAAAAGAGCACAAAGAGCTGCCGCAAAGGCACAGGAGCTTCTGCCCGAAAGCGAACAGGCCGCCCTGCTGCTTGCAGACATCCATATGCACGGGAAAAACTACTCAGCCGCTGCCCGGATGTACAGAACCGCGGCCGAAATCAACCCGAACAATATCCAAAGTCATCTCAATGCCGCCAAGGCCATCGAAAAGGAAGGAAAGCTTCTCGAATGCTACCAGTATCTGAAAAGTCATGAAAATAGATTTTCCAAAGACACCCGTCTGATGCGGCAGCTGGGACTTCTGGCATCCCGGATAGACAATACGAAATCCGCAAGGAAGTATCTGGAAGCTGCTGCGGGCAATTCGAATAAAGACGGATCGGTTCTTCTGTCTCTAGCCAAATGCTATCTGGATGAAAAAGCCTACGACAAGGCAATTGAACACTTCAACAAGGCTCTTCCCCTTACAAAAGACAAGAGCAGATGCCGTCTGGGACTGGCACGCTCCTATTTGCAAAAGAACGATCCCAAAGCCGCTCAGGCACAGCTGAGAAAACTGCTCGGGAAAAAGCCGCCAAAAGATGTTCATCAGTTGATGGGTGATGCCTATCTTCTCGAAAACGACACCAAAAACGCTCTGGTTCACTATAAAAACGAACGCTACTACCATGGGGCAAGTGCTTACCTTCAGAAGCAGATTGCAGTGAGTCTCTACGAGCACTCGAAGCTGAAGGAATCCAGAATCGAATTCAGGAAATTAACCAAACTCCAGCCGGATAATCCCGAGCCCTACTACTATTTGGCAGTTATTGCTCTGAGGTGGGGACTGAGAAGCAGAGCCGAGGCTCGGCTAAAAACTGCACAGAGCCTTGGCAGCGGAGATGCTCACGTCCATTATCTTCTGGGTAAGGCATATGCTCAGAACAAGCTGTACCCTGAAGCCATCGAGCATTACGAAACGGCACTGCATTCGGGAAAACCAGACTCCGATCTTCTCAGCAAGCTTTCAGATGCCCAGTTCAAAGCAGGGATGGACCGCGAGGCGGCTGAAACACTTGTAAAACTCTACAAGCTGAACCCGAGTGCCAATCAGAAATCGCTTGCCAGAGCCGGTCATGTGTTCAGGAAGCTCAAGCTTCACGATAAGGCCAAATGGGCATTCGACACTTTTCTAAAGAGAGGATTCAAGGATGAATCGGTGAATGCTGCTCTTGCCCGAATTGTGTACAGAGAGAAAAATTTCTCCGGAGTGATATCTCTTCTGGAAAGTATGAACAGGAAAAGCTCCCATTTCAGCGAAGATCATGAACTGATGTTGGGACATGCCTATGTGGAATCGGGCAAGCATGAAGCCGCGCTGCCGTTACTGAGATCTTTCCTCTCTAATAACTCCGGCCACAACCAGGCTCTGGAGCTGTGCGCAGTGGCATATGAGAAATCGGGCAATGTGAAAAAAGCTGCGGAAACCTACGAGAATCTGATCAGAAAGTCGGATGAGGGGGCTAAGTATTCACACCACCTGGGAACACTTTACGAAAAACTGGGCAGCCAGAAAAAAGCGATGAATCGGTACAAGACCAATATTGCACAAAACCCCAAAGACCTCAAGAGCATCGACAGGCTGGTCCGGATCTATTTCGGTTCCAAGGAATGGAAGAAGGCTCACGATTTTCTCCAGACGGCGATCAAGACAGGAGTCGCTCCACCGCATTTTCATCTGATGAACGCGCGGGCACTGGGGTCGCTGGGCAAAATTGAAGCATCCTCCATGGCCTACAACCATTACCTGTCCCTGGAAGACAACAAAGGGCCGGTCTGGAAAGAATACGGTATGCTTCTCTATATGAACGAAGAGTATGCCCAGGCGATTTCCGTTCTTCAGAAAGCAAAAAGGTACATGCCCAATGATGCGGAAATAGCTTTCATTCAGGGTGTTTCACTCATGAAAATCGATGATTACGAAGATGCACTGAGATCACTCTCAACAGCTCTGACTTTTGATGAAAAAAACACTTCAATACTTGAAAAAATGGCGGTCTGCCACAGAAGACTTAACAACCGTGACGGTCTGATGAAAACGCTCGAGAGATGGAGCGAACTTGATATGATGCACTATGATATCAGACTGGAACTTGGCACTCTGTATTTGAACCGGGGAAAGACAAACAACGCAGTCGGGGCTCTTGAAGTGGCCTGCGATCTCAGACCAGCCGAGGAGGCCCCTCATCGTCTGCTTGCCAAGGCTTACAAGAAGCAGAAAAAAGATGACCTGCGGCTGTTTCATCTGGAGGCTGCCGTCAATCATGCTCCCGAAAACTGGGACAACCATTTTCAGCTGGCACGGTATCATCTGTCCAAAGGTAAACCGAACAGAGCGGAAAAGCTTCTGGCTAAAACAATTGAACTCAACCCGAACCATGCCAGAGCACATTTTGAATACGGGCGGATTCTGATGGATAAAAAGGAGTACCGCAAAGCCTATCCCGTTCTGGAGAAAGCGGCGCTGCTCAATTCAGAAAACGGCTACTGTCTTGCCCTTTATGCCTACTGCGCATCACTTATGGGTGAAACCAGAATTTCGCAGAAAAAAATCGCCGCGGCGCTGAAAAAGTCTTCGGATCCGCAGGTACTGTATCTGGCCGGTCTGGTGAATCAGAACAGTGGCAAGCGGGAGAATGCCAAACAGGTGATGGCAAAAGCACTTGACAAGTCTCCCAAGGATGCTCAATATCTGGAAAGTATGGGTGATCTGCTCCTTGAGGAGATGAGGTACAGGGAAGCCTGCAAGAACTATTTCAGAGCCTGGGAACGGGGCGGTTTTGACAATGAAGTCGCATTCAAACTCGGAGTTGCTCTCAGCCACGACAGGAAGTTCAAGGAAGCTACGGACTTTTTTGAAAAGGTACTGAAGAGTGCACCGTCAAACGGTGAGGCTCTGTACCGGCTCACGGATGCCTACTGCGGCGCCGGTGACCTCAAAAAAGCCCAGGAGACCCTGATGCGGTTCGACTCCAGGAAGAATATGGAGTGGAAGCAGACCGCACAGGGCAGAATCTATGAGGCTCAGGGGAAAAATTCCCCGGCCTGGATAGCATTCACCGTAGCTCACAAAATGAATTCCGACAATCCTCATGTAAATGCCGGATACGGCCGCCTGCTAATGAAGAAAGAATCTTACAAAGAGGCGATCACTTATTTCACCTATGCATACAGCAAGGATCCCTCGAACGCCGACCTTCTTATGAACAAGGCGAAATGTCATGAATTTCTGGGACAGCTGAACAAGGCTTTTGACCTGTACAACGTGGTCGTCTCCCGTTTCCCGGAACACCCGGAAGTACACCTGTCCATCGCTGAGCTCAAAACGAAACAGAGAGATTACCAGGCGGCAATCACCTGTCTGAAAAAGGGCTTGAAACTCCACCCGAAAAACATCGACTTCCATTTCAAACTGGGTGAACTCTACAGATGGACAGAGCAGTATGAAAAGGCAATTCATGCGTACAAGGAGTCTAGCGGAGGATGGTTCAGAAAAGGTAATATCGAAGCATTGCGGATGATCGGGCATATTTACTATTCAAAGCTGACTGACGAAAAGAAAGCGGAAAAGTATTTCAAAAAGTATGTCAAATCCGGCGGTAAAAAGGAGAAAGTGGACAAGCTGATCAAAAAGCTGGCCGGACGAAGCTGATCTGTTTTTAAAAGTCGACCCAGCTTGTCCTGAAGAAATGCCCGCACCACGCTGGAGCAAAACTTCAGGATAAAGCGGCTAGACTATGATCCGCAAGCTCCAAAGGAGCGGTTCAAAAAACCAAATGTTTTGGAAACTGCTCCCTTCTCACTCTCTTCTGCCCATATATACCCACGCTTTACCCGATTCAAGCGTATCCAGAAGAACCCTCCGATACTCGTTTCCCTCATAATCATCACATCGTCGGAGTTCTTCTGCGGTCAGGTCAAGTAAAATACCTTCAACTGTCCCCTCCCCCTTCCGGATCAAATCAGGATAGATGCCTTCTGAAAACTGACGTTCCGTTTTCAGAAAACCCTGCAGTACCGCCCGTTTACCGTTCACCTTCCTGCCGATCACGTTCTGCTGCACTGCGGGATCAAGCAGCGTTCCGTACACAAATAGCGTCGTTGTGCTTTCAGACTGCAAACTCCACCTCCAGTTCAGGTTTGTCGTGCTCCTTTAGAGGTAGTATCGATGTACAGTAAACTACTACTCTGAGCACCCTGAATCATATTATATTACATTTCGACCCTGAACCTGATCCGATCAACAATCTTGCGCATCGGATCAAAAGTGAAAAAACTCCTGATTACAAGACGCACCAAATTCAGCATGGAGAAAAACCTATGCCGATGTATGAATTCTACTGCAAAGACTGCAATACCATTTTCACGTTCTTTTCACGTTCCATTACTACTGAGAAAGTGCCGAACTGTCCCAAAAACAGTTCACACACTCTTCAGAAAATGGTGTCCCGCTTTGCGGTTACAGGCATTGCCAAAGAAAAAAACGAAAGCGAGGAAGATGGAGCATTTCCAGATCTCCCCATTGATGAGTCCAGAATGGAAAAAGCGATGGAGGCTCTGGCGGGGGAAGCAGAAAGCATTGACGACAACGATCCCCGTCAGGCAGCCGACCTGATGCGCAAATTTTCAGACATGACCGGACTGCAGCTGGGAGACAGAATGGAGGAGGCGCTCAGCCGCATGGAAGCGGGTGAGGACCCCGAGACACTTGAGCAGGAGATGGGCGACCTGAGTGAGAGCGATCTGTTCAAGCTCAAAAGCAGACTTTCCTCCGCACGCAGGGCGCCGCTCAGAGATGATACCCTGTATGAAATGTGAGAACGTTCTTCAATAATTGGGAGACATAGTTCGCGTTCTGAGGGTGCGGTTTCTGAGCGCTGATCTCAGCGGCAGATTTCAGAATCTATTTTCAAAAAACCAAGGCGATACGGAATGAGAATAGTAGCTCAACGGGTCAGCAGTTCAAAAGTTACAGTAGATGGCAGCACTGTCGGATCGATTGAGAGAGGGCTGCTGCTGCTTATTGGTGTTCACAAGGACGATACCGCGGAAGCGGCGGATTTCCTTGTGAACAAGTGCGCCGAGCTGCGGATTTTCCCGGACGAAGCAGGAAAGATGAACCGCTCTCTTAAGGATATCGATGGTGAAGCGCTGGTGGTCTCTCAATTCACACTTTTGGGTGACTGTGCAAAGGGCAGAAGGCCGAGCTTCATTGAAGCTGCCCCTCCGGAGAAAGGCAATGACCTTTATGAGTACTTCGTCGGGCAGCTCAGAAAACAGATCCGTAAAGTGGAAACCGGTACATTCGGCGCACACATGAAAGTCGAGCTGACAAACGATGGACCGGTCACCTTTATTCTGGAAAAATAAATAGAGCTGTAACTACTCAAACTGCTTTCTGAATTCCGAAAATCGTCTTTTCAGCTCCCCGAGTTCCTCCTCCAGGGCTGCCACCCGGTCCGACAAGCGCACCGCTCCTTCGGACGGTTGTGCCTGTGGCTGAGCAGACGGGATTTCGACATCGCTTGTTTCAGGAGGTTCAGAGAAAAGATGAGCAAAGCGCCTCTCTTTCTGACCCGGTCTGCGGGGTAGTTCCGTCACCAGAGGAACCTCCCGCTCTGACAAGTTTTTCAGAACAGATTCCACCTCCTCGAGAGAGGAAAAGCGAGCCATCCGTTCAGTTCTCCCGCGAAGTTCCCCCGGAGTCTGCGGGCCACGCAGCAAAAGCACGCAGATAACGGCGGATTCCTGTTCGGTCAGAGGAAAAAGGCTCCGCAGGTTGTGCTCATATTTGGGAACCCGACTTCCGGCCAGACTCATCTGCCAGACGATGCGCCTCTCCTTGAGGTCCTCAAGCACATTGTCCACCTCTTTTTCAGTGAGACTCATTACCGGATCACGATTTGACTTCTGATTGCAGGCGTTGACAAGTGCATTCAAGGTCAGCGGATAGTACTCCGGAGTGGTCATCTCCTTTTCCACCAACGCTCCCACTATACGCTGTTCTACTGGTGAAAGTTCATATTCCATTTTTTCCGTTCCCTTCGTTTAGAATGCTTTCTAGATACCGACCCGCAGTTTGTATCCAATTTTTGTTTCCCCGTTTTCGGGGACTGTCACATCGAATCTAAAACTTGACGCATCAACTTTCCTGTATTTGTGACTGGACTCGACCACCTCCCAGTTCCCATGCGCCTTTTCCAAAACGCCTACCGTAATTTTCTCATCTTTTCTGTTGCGGATGGTGATGGTCCAGTCCGTTTCGTAAAGCTGGGAAGTCTTCTGAGTGAAATCGGTCTGTACCCTCTCCGCCACTATATCGAAGGCATTTCCGGTTTTAAGAGTAATCTTTTCATTTTCAGGTGTATGATCCACCCGATCCTCGCCTATGAACTGCTGTTTTCCCTTGGAGTCGATTGTATAGATCCGCACAGTTCCTGCAGGTATAGGGGTGCCTAAGCTGTTCTGCTTATCATTTGAAAACGTCAGGTTCACCTGTACAGGCTGCTTCAGCTGCCCATCGATCCGCCGTCCCCAGTAACGGTTCTGAGGTGCAGCCGTCACGTATTCTTTGGAGAGCTTCACCCCGCCGGCTTCGAGCAGCTTGATCTGTTTGGTCTGGTTGTTCTTGAGAGTGGTCTTTCTCTGCAGATCATAGATGTGATACTCAAACAGTTTTTCCCGGGAGAATTCCTGCCCGGGCATCCGGGAATCCGTCATCTGCCCCATTCTCAGTTTTTTTGCCGGGAGCTCGTTGTTGACCCGGTTGAGATCACCAGCGACCAGCTTCAGCTGAGCATTTTCATATAACGCTCCACTTTGGTTGTCCACTGTCACCCATCCGGAAATCTCCCCATTTTCTCCTGAGGAGGGTACCAGAAGCACATAATCGGCACTCCAGCTGATTCCGGAGGTCAGATATGAGACCTCGATCTGCTGTTTGCGTTTTGCTTTGTTTCTGTAGTTCCAGGAAAGTGTGGGTCTGCTTATAAGGTTGCTCGGCACCTCGGGAAGAACCTTGTATCCGGGATGCCCCAGAAAGATTTCATCACCGATTTTGTATATCTCGCCGCCATCAGCACTCAACAGTTGGGCTTCAACCGTTTCCTTACGGTCTTTGTACTCATTCCAGTCCACGATCTTGATCTTTTTACCGACATATTTCTCCAGAAGCTTTTCGTGGCTCATCAGATCGTACTCGTAGTTCTGCTCAAGAACAGTGAATTTCCCCTGATCGGAAAGTGATTTGACATGAACCGAAACGGGATTGATCTGGGAAGCGACATCCATGAACTTAAGTTCCCCCTCCCCGGAAGGGATGCTGACTTCTCTTTTTTCCTTTATCAGTCCCACATTACTGTTGTAGACCGTGACCTCCACATCCTGCCGATCTGCCGATGAACTCTCAACGCTTCCAGACGCTTTCAGCTGCAGTGATATGGCCATAATCATCAGATATACAGAGACTCTCGACATTTATCATCCCCCTTATAAATATTTATGGAAATATAGTTCCTGTTCAGGCCTTTGAAAAAACCGGGCAATCCAAGCAAGCGGCTGATTTTCCTTGTCTCTGTTCAACTTAGGTGATATCATATTCACTCGGATCAGAAAGTATATACGTTTGTGGTACACAAAATCATGCTTCTTGAACTGAATAGTGTTCAAAGCAACCTCGTCTCAAGAGACTAAGGAGTCAGCTGATGCAGGATAAAGAACTGCTCCATGAATTGGTGATCGAATCTCGAGAGCACCTCCGTTCGATAGAACCGGATCTTCTTCAACTCGAACAGGTAGGCGACAAAGTCGATTCGGAGCTGATCAACAGGGTTTTCAGGGCTGTTCACAGCATAAAGGGCGGATTCGGCTTTTTCGGACTGAAAAACATCACCGGACTTTCCCATGCGATGGAAAACATCATGGCTCGCATACGAGAAGGCGATCTAGCTGTGAATTCGGCAGTAACCGACGCACTGCTTCTGGGAATCGATAAATTGAGAGCGCTTCTGGACGATATCCAGAACTCCGACTCCATTTCGATTGAAGAAGAGCTGTCGAATCTGGAACCGTTCGTGACCGGAAATGCAACCTCCTCAACGCCCTCGGAATCATCATTTGAATTCCTCAGAGAGGAGATAAGGAGCCGTCACCCCGCAGTTACTCGCAAACAGCTGGAAGAATCACTGAGAAACGGAAAGCATGTATATGAAATAACGCTTTCATCAGACGATCTGGGAAAACTGCAGTCGACTCCCCAGGAACTTAAAGAAAAATGGGAACCGCTGGGTGAGGTGATAGACTTAATCCAAGGCAGTCAGGGAGATCCGTTTGCATGCTCCATTGTTTTCGCAACGGTACTGGAGCCGGATCTCATCGGCACGGGGCTGGAGATAGAGAATGACAAAATACAGTATGTTGATTTATCCGAACTGAAGAAGGCTCTGAATGAATCAGTACAGGAACATCAGCAGGGAAAAGCTGGCGGCAATCAGAGTAAATCGTCCGCTAATGGCTCTGACAACAGAATGATAGAAGATGCTCTGAGAGTCAAGGTGAATCTGCTCAACAGCCTGATGAATCTGGCCGGTGAGCTGGTGCTGAGCAGAAACCAGCTTCTGCAGAGGCTGAATCTGAAGTTTGTCGAAGCGGCTGATGAGGAGAAGATACTCGGTTCACTGGATGCGATCGTAAGCAGATCCTTTTCCGATCTGCTGGAGAAATGTGAGCAGAACAAGGATTCGAAAAAAGAACTTTTCGCTTCAGAATCACAGAGAATGAGAGAAGCTTTCAGGCAGTTGCTGTCGCAGCGCATCTCTGATCTTCCGGGGGTTACTACCGCCTTGGGAAGTATCGATTCGGTAACAAGCCAGCTTCAGGAAAACATAATGCAGACCAGACTCCAGCCGGTTTCGGTTGTGTTCAGCAAATTTCCCAGAGTGGTGAGGGATTTGGCGCGAAAGCTTGAGAAGAAGATTGATCTGGAGATGATAGGCCAAGAGGTCGAGCTCGACAAATCCCTGATAGAACTTCTCTCCGACCCTCTCACCCACCTTATCCGCAACAGTGTCGATCACGGTATCGAAATGCCTTCAGAACGCCTGAAGCAAAACAAAGATGAAAAAGGCAAGGTCGTGCTCAGGGCTTTTCATGAGGGAGGAAAGGTGCTGATTCAGATCGAGGATGACGGAGCGGGAATAAACATTGAGCAGGTTAAACAGAAAGCGGTGGAAAAGGGGTTGGTCAGTCTGGAAGCGGCCCAGTCCATGTCGGCCAGGGAAATTCAGTCCTTTATACTGCACCCGGGATTCTCCACCGCAGCTCAAGTATCTGACATTTCCGGCCGCGGCGTGGGGATGGATGTCGTAAAATCAAATATCGAAAAGCTGGGCGGAAGCATCGATATAAGCTCAAAATGGGGGGAAGGTACCTGTTTCACCCTCGAGCTGCCGCTGACCCTTGCAATCATTCCCTCCCTCATTGTCACCGCCGAGGAGAGGGCCTATGCCATTCCGCAGGTAGCAGTCGAGGAACTGATCCGGATCAGATCTTTCGAAATAACAAGTAAAATCGAGCGGGTCCAGGACAGCGAAGTGATTCGCCTGAGAGACAAACTGCTTCCTTTGGTGCGGCTGAGCGATCTACTGGGCATTCAGGCCACTTTCATCCACCCGGTCACAGGTGAGAGAATGGTGGACAACAGGGCAAGATGGAGTGACCGGCGCAAAGGCCGTCAAGATTCCGAGGTGTCATCCGAAGAGAGCAACGATGAACGGCGGAGAGGGCCTGACAGACGACAGAATCTGAAGAATGCGGTCCGGGTCATAGTACTCAAAGTCGGGGAAAACCGTTTCGGTCTCATGGTGGATTCGGTTTCTGACAGTGAGGAAATCGTGGTTAAATCGCTTCCCGACTACCTCAAGGCATCCCAGTGCTATGCGGGTGCCACCATCATGGGAGACGGCAGAGTGGCCATGATACTTGACCCTGCAGGAATCGCCACAAGAGCGGGACTGAAATTCAGCGCACTCAAAGAGCTTTCCTCCATAATCAGCAATAAGGATGAAGGGAACGAGCGAAAAAAGGACATACTGGTTTTCGACAATGGGACACAGGAATGTTTCGGGCTTGACCTTTCACATATCGCCCGCATCGAAAAGGTACTCCAGGAGGACATTGAAACGGTAGGCTCCCGCCAGTTTCTGAAACATGAAACTGAAACCTTCCCCATCCTAAAACTTCATGAGCATCTTCCGGTGGCCTCACCAACAGAGGAATGTAGCGAAATGTATGTCATTATTCCCAAAATGTCGGACAGGCCCGTAGGTATCGTGGCGAACAAGGTTCACGATGTGTTCTGCACCGAGCTTAATCTGGATAAGAAGAATATACACGGCAACGGCATTCTCGGTTCGGCAATATTGAACAAACGGTTGACAATCATGCTGGACCTGCCGTCTCTCATTGAACCGACACTTGAAACCGCCTGATGTTAAAGAAATGGATTCAACATGAAAAATCTCCAGTTTGTCACAGTGTATCTGGACGACCTATGCTTCGGAATCGATGTTCTGCTTATTAGAGAAGTAAACAGAGCGCTGGATATCACACCTGTTGCACTGGCCCCTGATTTTATTTCCGGAGTTCTCAATCTCAGAGGCCAGATCATCACGATTGTAGATCCCGGAGTGCGCCTGGGATTCACGCCGAGAAAAATAACCGAAAAAACCAGGTGCATTGTGCTCAAAAGCAATGAAGAACTGTCGAACAGCATCATTGAAACCGAAGAAACGCTCAAGACCAGCGATGATCAGGTCGCCTTTCTGTTCGATGCCATGGGGGATCTTGTGTCTGTCACCGACGACCAGATAGAACAGCCGCCGGCAAATATCAAAGCCGTTGAGCGGGAGCTTATCCAGGGAGTGGTAAAACGAGGTGATCAGCTCGTTATCATTCTCAAGATAGATGAACTTCTGCAGCTGCAGGGAACGAAAGGGTAAAGTTCCAGCTATGCCCCAGTTACGCACATTGATCGTGGACGACACAGTTGTATATCGGAAAATTCTTTCAGATATTCTCTCCGGTTTTGCTGAAATTTCGGTTCTGGGGACTGCGCCCAATGGAGAAATAGCTCTCAAAAAAATGGCTCTGAATGTCCCTGACCTGGTTTTCCTTGATGTGCATATGCCGGGAATGGACGGGGTAAATGTCCTGCGCCAGATCCGGCAGAAATATCCTTCAGTTGCAGTGGTCATGATAAGCGGAATAAGTTCCAGAAGCACAACTGATACTGTCGAAGCCCTGCAGTTAGGTGCGGTCGATTTCATCCGCAAGCCGGACGGTGCGGATCAGAAAGAGAATTCCGACTATCTGTGCCAGGAGATCAAATCCGTTCTGAATCTGACCAGAATCCGCCTGAGATCGTTTTCCACATCACAGAATAAACAAACAGTCGAGAAGGCCGAACCAGCCAGACCAGTCATAAAAAAACCAGGTATTACACCAACCTCCTTTTCCATATGTGTTATAGGTGTTTCCACCGGGGGACCTGAGGCGCTGGGGAATCTTATTCCCGCTCTGCCATCCAGTTTTCCAATACCGGTGCTGGTGGTACAGCATATGCCTCCCGTGTTCACCCGTTCTCTTGCGGACAGTCTGAATAAAAAGTCCGCTCTTCAGGTCGTCGAAGCACAGGAAGAAAGCATCATCGAATCCGGGAAAGTGTACATTGCCCCGGGCGGCAGGCATATGATAGTTCGAAAGAAGAATGAAGGCTGTTTTCTGGGCCTAAATGACGAGCCACCCGAAAACAGCTGCCGCCCCTCTGTTGACGTTCTCTTCCGATCAGTGGCTGCTCAGTATTCCGAGTCCGGTGTTCTGGCTCTTGTACTGACCGGCATGGGTTACGACGGCCTGAACGGAGTTAGAGCGCTTAAAAGAAAGAAATGCTACTGTATCACTCAATCGGAGTCCTCCTGTGTTGTATACGGAATGCCGAGAGCGGTGGATGAAGCTGGTCTGTCTGACCGATCTCTGGATATAAAGGAAATGGCAGGTGAAGTTGATCTGCTGGTTCGTAAAATTACAGATAATAAACATCCGGAGAGGATTCGATGATGAGGATTTTGTGGGTTGATGATGACCCGGTCTTTCTCAAACTGGTGAGCTCCGCTTTGAAAGAGGAAATGGACACGGTTGTTGAAGCTGTGCAAAGTGGTAAAGAAGCATTGAAGTGCATGAGAGAAAATCCCGCGGATCTGCTCTTCACAGATCTCAAAATGCCTGAGATGTCCGGAATGGAACTTCTGGCAGAAACGAAAAAGCGCTTTCCCTCAACAGAGGTCATAGTTGTGACAGGGCAGGCTTCAATTAACGATGCCGTAACGGCAATGAAGTACGGGGCTTTTGACTTTCTGGTCAAACCGTTAAGTCCCGATCTGGTAAAGGAAAAAATCACCGTCCTCAGGTCTGTTCTGAGCTGTCGAATGGAGATGGAGGAGTTTCGTCATGCAAAAGAAATGATCGAATCAGGAGCAAAACAGAACATCTCGAATCTGGAAATAACGCTTGATTGCTGCATGAGACGCCTCGAATCCATCGTAAAAATCATCAATTCAGATGTGGACGATGCGCATAAAATCGAGAAGATTTCTTCTGTTATATCAACCGGTAAAAAGTTGGACCAGACATGACCCGGAAAATCGAAGCCAGCGAGTTCCGTCTGCTGCGAGACTACATAGAAAAACACTGCGGAATCAGAGTCGATGAGCAGAAGACATACCTTATAGAAACCAGACTCACCGCTCTCATGGTGGAAAACGGGTGCAAAACCTATAAAGAGTTCTACCACAAAGCATTGGCCGACTCGACCAATGTCCTCAGAGAAAAAATCATAGATGCAATGACTACAAATGAGACGCTGTGGTTCAGAGACAATTCTCCGTTTTCTGTTCTGAAGGAAATTGTGCTTCCTCAATACATTAAAGAACTCTCGGAGAGAAAGCGCCAGAGAGTGCGCATCTGGTCCGCTGCCTGCTCGACGGGACAGGAGCCCTATTCCATTGCCATCACCATCCTTGAATTACTCAAAGAACATCCCTATATCCGCCCCGAACAGTTTGAAATTGTCGCCACCGACATATCCCCTACCGTTCTCTTTCTGGCCAAGGCGGGTAGATACGACTCTATCGTAATTGCCAGAGGCTTGCCGGACACAATAAAGGACAGATACTTTACCCTTGACGGAAAAGTCTGGGTTCTGAATGATATGGTAAAGAAAATGGTTTCTTTCAAGAAACTAAACCTTCAGGACAGCTATACACATATGGGTAAATTCGATACCATCTTCTGCAGAAATGTGATGATATATTTTTCCGATCAGTTCAAAAAGGATATATTCAGCCGTTTAGCCATGCTCTTACGGCCATCGGGGTACCTGTTCGTCGGAGCTTCAGAATCAGTTATAAACTACAGCACTGAATTCCAGATGATGAATCATAAGAGGGCCTTGTACTACAAGGCAAAATGAGGTAATTATGGTTATTTTGTCCGTTGACGATTCTGCAGCCGTGCGGCATTTCATTCAGAAAGCGGCAGATGTTCTGGGATATGGCTTCCTCGGCGCCGAGAACGGAAAGGCTGCTCTGGACATACTCAAAGACAATACCGATCAGATCAGTCTCATCCTCCTGGACTGGAATATGCCGGTCATGAACGGTTTGGACTTTCTGAAACGCCTGAAATCCGATCCGCAAATGAAAGACATTCCCGTGCTAATGGTCACTTCCGAAATGGAAAAATCAAAAATGATCACCGCAGTACAAACCGGAGCGAAGAACTACATCACCAAACCCTTCACTCAGGAACAGCTCATGCAGAAGATTCTCGACTGCCTCGGGATAGGTTTCTGACAGTTTTCCGGACGAAAACACCCCGAAATCCGTTACAGAAATGTTAGATATTGTTAAACTTTCATTTTGGCAGAAAAAAACCTTTTTTTATCAGGTGGCAATACATATCTTGTATTTGTTAGTTTTTAATCCGGTTAGCAACCGGTATGTTTCATTTTTCAAAAGAGGTTTCGCTGTATGCCTACAGGTGTTGTGAAATGGTTTAATGAGGCTAAGGGTTTTGGCTTCATTTCACCCGATGACGGTTCCCGTGATGTGTTCGTACATTTTTCAGCCATCCAGACTAACGGTTTCAGAAAACTGGAAGAGGGACAGAAAGTGCAGTTTGAAGTCGTTGATGGCGCAAAAGGTCCCAACGCTCAGAATGTTCATCCTGCCTAATATACTGGATCTTAAATAGTACGGAAAAGGCCTGAATATCCATTCAGGCCTTCTTTATTTGCATAAGCCGGAACTTTCCACCGGCTCGCATCACTTCCTCTGAAGTGGTCTGTATTTAATTCTTTTTGGCTGATCGGCATCAGTTCCCAGCCTCTTGTGCTTCTTTTCCTCATAATCGGCATAGTTGCCCTCATGGAAATAAACCGTGCTGTCACCTTCGAAAGCAAGAATATGAGTAGCAATCCGATCCAGAAACCAGCGGTCATGTGAAACCACCACCGCACACCCGCTGAATTCCGAAATCGCCAGCTCAAGGGCCTGCAGAGTCTCCACATCCAGATCATTGGTGGGCTCGTCCAGAAGCAGCACATTCCCCCCCGACTGAAGCAGTTTGGCCATGTGTACCCGGTTTCGCTCACCTCCTGAAAGATCCCTGACTAACTTCTGCTGGTCAGAACCGGAAAAGTTGAACTTGCCCACATAGGCTCGCGAATTGACCTCCAATTTACCGAGTGCGATCGTATCCCTCCCGCCGGTTATCTCCTCAAATACGGTTTTTTCCCCGTCCAGAGCATCACGGGTCTGATTCACATAACTCAGCTCGACCGTTTCACCTATTTTCATAGAACCCGAATCCGGCTCTTCCTGACCGGTGATTATCCGCAGAAGAGTACTTTTTCCGGTCCCGTTGGCCCCGATCACTCCCACAATTCCCGAACGGGGCAGATCGAAGCTGAGACCCTCGAACAGCAGTTTGTCGCCATAGGCCTTGGAAAGATTTTCGGCGTTGATCACAACGTTACCCAGACGGGGGCCGTGAGGGATGACAATGCTTGCAGAGTTGATCTTGTCCGGACTTTCCAGAGCTCTCAACTCCTCATATGCATTGAGTCGCGCTTTGCCTTTGGACTGACGGGCCTTCTGAGACATATGCACCCAATCGAGCTCATGCCTGAGCCGCTTCTGTCTGACACTGGCCTCCTTCTCCTCCTGAGCAAGACGTTGCGTTCTCTGTTCAAGCCAGGAAGCGTAGTTGCCTTTCCAGGGAATGCCCCGTCCCCGGTCAAGCTCCAGTATCCATTCAACCACATTGTCAAGAAAATACCTGTCATGAGTGACAAGAATGACCGATCCCTTGTACTCCTTCAAGTGACGTTCAAGCCAGGCAACCGACTCTGCATCCAGGTGGTTAGTGGGTTCGTCAAGCAGAAGCAGGTCAGGTTTCTCAAGCAGCAGTTTACATAAAGCCACCCGTCTTCTTTCACCTCCGGAAAGAGTGCTGACCTGCGCATCTCCCGGGGGAAGCCTCAGGGCGTCCATGGCGATTTCAAGCTGCCGGTCCAGATCCCACGCATCGACCGCCTCGATCTGATCCTGAAGCTTCGCCTGACGCTCCATGAGTTTGTCCATCTCATCATCACTGAGATCCTCGCCGAACTTCATACTCACTTCGTCAAATTCCTCAAGCAGTTTACGGGTGGACCGCACCGCCAGCTCCACATTTCCCTTCACATCAAGCGTTTCATCAAGTACAGGCTCCTGAGGGAGAAACCCCACAGTCCTCCCCTGCTCAAGCCACGCTTCACCCTGAAAATCATTGTCCAATCCGGCCATAATCTTCAGAAGCGTACTTTTACCCGAACCGTTCACTCCTATAATTCCGATTTTGGCTCCATAGAAAAATGAAAGCGAGATATCCCTGAGCACTTCCTTTTTGGGCGGGTGAATCTTGGTAAGGCGGTTCATATAATAAATGAACTTTTCAGCCATAATGAACTTTTCTCCTTCATGCAGTCGTGAACAGATGCACAATCGTTTCTGGTTTATACTCTAAAACAAGGTTCAAAACTAATATTTGTGCACGCTAATAGAAATATTTGACCCGAATATGAACATTTTCCACAGCTGCCCCGCATACACCTTCCCAACAGCGAAGAAAAGAACGAATACTATTACAAACGGCCGGCAACAACACCTTTCCCCTGTGGGTACTTCAGAAAGCATACGGTAAAACTGGGGGTGAAGCGGGAATCGGTTGTACGCTGAGCGGGAAAACGCGGCTTAATTCATCGCTCCGCTGCGGTATCCATCAAGATCCAGGGAGACAAAGGTGAAACCGGCGTTTGTGCATATTTCTGAAATCTCCTCTCTCATTTCAAAAGCCCGGCCCAGTTCGCAGGGATCCACTTCAATACGGGCGAGGTTGTCATGACTGCGCACCCTGAGCTGATGAATCCCAAGCGCACGGATTTTCTCTTCGGACAGTTCCACTCTGCGAAGCTTACTTTTGGTGATGTTCTCCCCGTAGGGAAACCGTGAAACGAGGCACGCCATTGATGGTTTTTCTGCTGTGGGCAGTTCCATCTGCCTGGAGAACTCCCTTATTTCCTTTTTGGAAAAAGCTGTCTCACAAAGAGGTGAACGGATATCCAGTTCTTTGAGAGCCCTGAGACCGGGACGGTAGTCCTGCAGGTCATCAACATTGCTGCCGTCCATGACAACACTGTAACCCTGTCGGGCGGCAAGAATCCGGATCTGCTCAAAAAAAGCCCGTTTGCAGTAATAACAGCGTTCCCGGGACGTAGTAGCGAACAGGCCCGTTTTTTGTTCATCGATTCTGAGCATAAGGTGGGGAACATCGAGAGTTTGGGCGATCCGGGCAGACTGCTCCGATTCCGATTGCGGAAAAAAACTGGAGTTTGCGGTGACCAGAAGTACTTTGCCGGGTAGAACCTGTCTGGCAACAGCCGCAAGAAACGTACTGTCTACCCCTCCGGAGAAAGCGATGACTGCCGAAGAAAATTCGGCTATATTTTCTTTCAAAGCGTTCAATTTTTCTTGCACCCGAACCTCATATACTCTTGGCATTTAGTTTAACACTGATGTAATTTTTAAATTGTAACCTAAAATCTTAATTTACTATACGGCCTAGTTTTTTCGCTGCTTTATTCAGTGAAGAGGCCTTTTTTTATTTGGTGGCCGAATCGGAGGTAACAATTATCATGGAAAAAGTTTATCTGACAAAGAATGGATATGAGAAACTCGTATCTGATCTCGAGTATCTGCAGACCACGAGAAGAAAAGAGATTGCTCAGCAGCTTGATCAGGCCCGCTCACATGGTGATCTGAGAGAAAACGCTGAGTACGAAGCTGCAAAACATGCTCTTCAGCTGAACGAGACCAGGATCAAAGAGATTCAGGAAAAAATCACCAGTGCGCAAATAGTGAGTACGGAGAATATCAGCACCGACAAGGTGATCATCGGCACAAAGGTGACACTCTGGGATTTTGCATTTGAGGAAGAGATCGAGTATGAGATCACCGGTTCTGAAGAATCGGATCCCGCATCAGGAAAAATCTCCATCAACTCTCCTGTAGCGACTGCGCTGCTTGGACACAAAGTAGGAGAACAGGTCGAAGTACAGGCCCCCAGGGGAACGATGAAGTTTGAAATAAAAAAGATATCAAGATGATTCTGAAGCTGCCTCAAGGGGCAGCTTTTTTAATATCGGCAGAAACCAGCCTGACCTTTGCCTCCCCACTTGACCCCGCAGCTCCCTTTTCATATATTGATATTACCGCGCAGTACTGCACTCTATCACTCTTAACTGGCTTATAACCTCTTCAGCCAGTTGATTGCCAGACTATTTACTTTCATGAACTTCTATTCCGATGGCGGCATTCTATATTCGGAATTCGAACATTTACCCGGGGAGCAGCAAGCAACATGAGACGAATCATTCTTGTATCCAACCGTCTGCCGATAACCGTGGATAAACGAAAAGGTGTACTCCATTACCATCACAGTGTCGGGGGTTTGGCTACCGGCCTTGACACATTTCATCAGAGCCGGGAGTGCATGTGGATAGGCTGGCCGGGCATTGCCAGTGACAGAACCAAAGAAGCGGAAAAAAACCAGATCACGGAGACGCTTTCCGAAAGCCGCTGCATACCAGTTTTTCTTTCCAGAGCTGAAATAGACAAATTCTACAACGGTTTTTCCAACAGAACCATCTGGCCTCTTTTTCACTACTTTCCCCAGCACGCGGTGTTCCAGTCCGATCTCTGGGACTCCTATCTGCATGTCAACAGGGTTTTCTGTGAGGAGATAGTCAAGCAGGCCAAAGAAGGTGATCTGATATGGGTACACGATTACCAGCTCATGCTCCTGCCTTCTTTACTTAGAGAACGGATGCCGAATGCGACTATAGGCTTTTTCCTCCACATACCCTTTCCATCACTTGAAACGTTCCGGCTTCTGCCGTGGAGAAATGAGCTGCTGCAGGGCCTTATGGGTTCCGATCTCATCGGCTTTCACACTTACGACTATCTCCGTCATTTTCTCAACAGCACACGACGGCTGCTGGGTTACGAGAACACGTTCTGCCAGATTTCCTACCAGGGACGAACAATCAAGTCCGATGTCTTTCCCATGGGAATCGATTACAAGCGTTTCTCACAGATAAACACACTTCCGGAGGTGCAAAAAGAGGAAAAAAGCATCAGGCGCAAAGTCGGCAACCAGAAGCTGATCATAGCGATCGACCGTCTGGATTACACAAAAGGGATTCTTCAACGCCTGGAGGCGTTCGATCTGTTTCTTGACCGTTACCCGCGCCAGAGAGGCAAGGTCACCATGTTTCTTATCGAGGTCCCCTCAAGGACTTCCGTGGAGTCCTACAGACAGCTCAAAAAGCAGATAGACGAGCTGATCGGGCGCATCAATGGAAAACATGGAAACATCGGCTGGGTCCCTGTTCTCAACCTCTACCGCACGCTGCCTTTTTCGACATTGGGAGCGTTGTACCATACCTGCGATATCGCACTGGTGACTCCCTTGAGGGACGGAATGAATCTGGTGGCTAAGGAGTATGTTGCCACAAAGCAGGATACCCCCGGAGTGCTCATCCTCAGTGAAATGGCCGGAGCTGCAAGGGAGATGGGTGAAGCTCTGATTGTCAACCCCAACAACATCGGAGAGATCGCGGAGACTATTCGTGAAGCATTGGAGATGAGCGAAGAGGAGCAGAAGAACCGGATGCGCAACATGCAGACCCGGCTGCGGCGCTATGATGTCAGACGCTGGGCTCAGGATTTCGTTGCGAAACTGGAAGGGGCTCTGGAGTTAAGAAGAAAACTCAAAACGCACCAATTGTCAGATAGGAACAGGGAACATCTGCTTAAGAAAGCCGCCCAGTCACAAAAAACTCTCATACTTCTTGATTACGATGGAACCCTGGTGAACTTTCAGGACAAACCGCAAAAAGCATCTCCTGACAAAAAGCTTCTGAAACTGCTGAAGAAACTGAATGCTGAGCCGGCAAACACCGTGGTTATTATTTCCGGCAGGGACAAGAACTCCCTGGAGAAATGGTTCGGGGATACAGAGCTTACCCTTTGCGCGGAACACGGGGTGTGGATAAAGGAACCTAACGGCCAATGGGATACAATCGAGCCTCAACAGGATCAGTGGAAAAAGGAGATCACCCCCCTCATGCAGCTCTTCACCGACAGAACCCCGGGAGCTCTGCTTGAGGAGAAGGACTACTCTCTTGCTTTCCACTACCGGAACGCCGATCCGGAACTGGCTGATTTGAGAGTGAGGGAACTCATGGATGCTCTGATTCACCTTGTCTCCAATCTCAATCTGAGCGTCATGGAGGGCAACAGAGTCATAGAGGTGAAAAATGCCGGTATCAATAAAGGAATTGTAGCTTCAAAATTTCTTGAACGCAGTGAATGGGATCTGGTTGTGGCTGCCGGAGATGATGTGACGGATGAATACCTTTTCTCCAGCCTTCCAACCAACGCCTACAGCATAAAAGTGGGGCTGGAACCGTCCAAAGCCCGATTCAGCCTGCAATCAGTGGAGCACATACGTGAGCTTCTCCAGCAGATAGGCGATGTAAGCAGTCCCGCCTACCAGACGGTCTGAGCACCCCTCACGCTTTCACCGGCGTACAGAAACAGTTCTGTACGCCGGCTTAACCTGTTGCATTTTACTCCCCCTCTTCAGCTGCACAGAAGAGACATCAGGGTGCATGAACGCACAACTTTCCAGATCCGATTAGGTGAAGTGTTTGCTGACACTAAAAAAGGAACGGGGTTTGCACTGCTAAAAAATGATTTACCCATTGGGGGAACAAATTTATATTTAAAAATTGTATTCTGAACCGATTCAAAATGCATCACCCCAAAAAAAGCAAAGTAATTTCTATGGCGGATCATTCAGTGAACGGCAACGGTGTCGATAAAAGTTGTTTTTTTCTGGAAAAAATGGAGAAGGAAAATCTGCCTAAAGTGGCCGTGGATTCTTTTCTGCATTACTACTCTCTTCTGTCACAGGGCAAAACCGGCTGTATACCGGAGGGTGACCTGAACCCTGTTGAATCCGATGAGATAGAGGATATTCAGGATCTGGAAAGGTGGAGTTCCGCAGGCAGGAAAGCCCTGTCCAGAGCGGTCGTGATCAAGCTCAACGGTGGACTGGGCACTACGATGGGCCTCTCCAGAGCCAAATCCCTCATACCGGTCAAAAACGGATGCTCATTTCTGGACATCACAGCTCTTCAGATCCGCAATCTCAACAGCAGGTTCGGAATCTCGATTCCGCTTATTCTGATGAACAGTTTCAAAACGGAGCAGGACTCCCTTGAAGCTCTTTCCAGGTACCCGGATCTCAAAACAGATATCCCGTTTTCATTTCTACAGCACAAATTTCCAAAGATACTGCGTTCTGATCTGATGCCGGCCACCTACCCCCAGAATCCGCAACTGGAATGGAATCCACCCGGACACGGGGATCTGTACCCTGCTTTTCTGACCTCGGGAATTCTCGATCAGCTGATTCAGAAGGGGTACCGCTATGCATTCGTTTCCAATGCAGACAACCTTGGAGCAACACTCGATACCGATATTCTGGGGTATTTCGCGGAAAAAAGGCTGTCCTTTCTGATGGAAGTTACCGACAGGACATACATGGACCGCAAAGGAGGCCATCTGGCACGGCTAAAAAACGGAAAGCTTATCCTCAGAGAGGCGGCCCAATGCCACAAAGAAGATCTGCCCAGTTTCAGAAACATCAAACGCCACCGTTTTTTCAATACAAACAATCTCTGGATTGATCTTGTTGCACTCAAAACAGTTCTGGAAAAGAAAAACAACCTGCTTGACCTGCCCATGATACGCAACAAAAAGAGGCTCGACCCGAGAAACAGCCAATCGCCAGAGGTGCTTCAGCTGGAAAGCGCAATGGGTTCGGCCATTTCGGTGTTCGAGAATGCCGATGCGGTGAGAGTCACCAGATCCCGTTTTGCCCCCGTTAAAAACTGTGAAGAACTGCTTCTTCTGTGGTCCGACTACTATCTGCTCACCGAAGACTGCCGCATTACCCGGAATCCCTGCCGAAAGGCGTCCCGAGTGAATATCGACCTGGATCCGGAATACTACAGTATCATTGACCAGCTCTTTGAACGCTTTCCCGATGGAGTCCCGTCGTTGGTGGAATGTGAATCACTCAAAATTGTTGGCGATGTCAGGTTCGGAAAAAATGTGGTGGTGAAGGGAGAAGTATCCATTAACAATTCCCGTTCGAAACCCGCCTACATACCCGACAACACTCATCTAAGCGGAGATATAATTCTCTGAGGATATTTGCCCCCTACCCAAACTCAAAGCCTCTAATGTAATTTTAGATAGTATCGATAACATTACTGGCCAACGGCAATAATTCAATCCGGGAAGACTATACAGAGTGCGCTCAATGAGCGAATGATGTAAACCGCCGAAGTAATAAGTATGCTAAAAGGTCTGTACAATCATTTGAAAAATACAATTCTGCCCTACAAGACTGCGGCCCCCCATATTATGCCCTACCCTCTGCGCCAGTATCTGCTCGAAAGTTATGAAAGCAGACGGACAAACCAACTGCCCCGCCGTCTCAACCGTGATATACCCATACAAATTGATGATCAGGACGATAATGACTCACTTACAGAGTTCTGTAATATTTTCTGCATGGTAAAAACCAACCACACGTTCCGGGTCGAGCTGATCGGGAAATTCCCCATCACAAGAGAAATGGCGGAACTGGCGGAAATCTATGGAGGGTATGCAGACTCTTTACGCTGCAAAGTTGCAATGAATTTGTCGGTAAACCAGATTGATGTGTTGGTTGATTTGGCCCGAGAGATCAGAAAGACCGCCATGATGGGACCTCTGGTAAGTAATCCCAGATGGTACAGGATTTCAGCCCGCACCATAAGCTCTCTTCACCGCTTCGTAAGAATAATTAAAGAGTATTCAGGCCGGAGTGTTGTTCCTGCTAACGGGAAATAGCCCCGTGGTCCGTGGTCTGTAAAATTACGGTGATTTCCTTGGAATATCATGACTCTTCTCAGCTGAAACTGGCCCATTCTCAAAAGTTCCCCCGGGTATAACGCCTCAGTGCTGAAAAAGCTCTGCCGGACAGTTCAGCTCTTTTAAAACAGGATTGCTGAAAGGGCTTTCGGAACTGGTTCTGATTCTGGCCTTCAGCTGAAGAGCATACAGTTTCTGCATACTTACCTGCCACTTGGCAATCTGCACGGTACTGCTCATATTCTGCAGCTGCGCCGCCTCGAAAAGTTTCATCACCCCCCAGTTCCCCTGATATCTGATCTCCTGATACGTACTCTCCCCCGTTGCGATCCGCAATACAGCAGTTTTGACCGGACCTCTCGAAGGCCAGTAAAGAACAAAAGGATTACCCCCGGGAAGGAGCTGGTATTGTTCATTTCCGAAGATAAACTCAGCCCGGTTCACAATGGATGCGGAAGGATGAACAGCTATCTCTACCTGCTTGCGAGTACCATCAGAGCGAAAAAAAAGATTGCTGATCTTTTCAGACATGTTCAGAAAAGAACCTATCTGATTATCAAACTCGAGCCTGAAACCGTTATCGTATTTCGTTGCAACCCATCCCTTTGGTGTTCTGGTGAGATAAATAGCGAGATAACTGTCATAAAAACTCCACAACAAACCAGTACCAGGACGGAAGAACTCCTCAAAATCCTCAAGCGATGCATCCGGTCCGTTTTTTGAAAACGGGTAACGCCCCTGCAGCTTTTCCATAAAGGGTTGATAGATATCTCTTTTCCAAACTGAATTCAAACTATTTCTGAATATGGCAGAAACTGACGATGCGCTCTGTTCCATGGGTTCCGACATAAGCGGATGAAGAGAAGAACTTAACTCGGCAGGCAGACTCTCCAGAGTTTTTTTCAAATCCAGGGCATAACAGCGAAAGGGATCGTTTTCCGGACTACTGAAAGCGGTAACCATATCCTTATCTGTTGCGGATTCCAAAGCGCTGATTCTCCTCTCCAGCTCACTAGTGGCTTTACTGTACTGGCCGATTCCCACTTCGGCAAAAGGCTGCAGAGATGTGAACATCATCTGTACTTTGGTAAACTGTTCCTCCCTTCCCGAAGATATCCGATCAAGTGCCGATGACAGTTTATCGGATTGTCCGAATTTCTTTTCGATACCAGCGACAACTCCCGGGCGCTCTCCATTCTGACCTGCAGATCTAAGCTGAGTGTAGTGGCAAAGGCCTGCAATCAGTTGAGTGAGCTCCGAATTGGCGGATGACAATTCATGAAGTAACTTCCTGCAGTGGGTCAGGTCTGTTTGTTCTCTAAAATGTATATTCTGCATAAACGACAGCCATTCACGAATGAAGTCATCGGCATACAATCGGGTCATTTCATTCATTATTCCCTTGCTATCAACTTCAAATGAACTCTTTTTCGCTCCCACCACCCAGTCATCTCTGAAGGGATCTTCTGCTGCCACTTTGAATGATTCATGAACAATCTGTTCCCACCCGTTTTGCGTAAATATCGAGCTTATTGTATGATCCGATGCTAGAACCCCCTCCCCTTTCTTTCTCTTGAGGATCTGATCTAGAGTGACAACCGGGGCCTCCGAAACAAGCCGATGTACGAGGTTGCTGTAGATTGCTTTTGTACTTGGTTTTCGATTGAGGCGTTGACGGGCATTCTCCACGACCTTTTCGTTTTTCGGAAACGAGGGGAATTCACCTCTTTTAAGGTAAAACAGGCACGTACCTATGCTTTCATCCAGAACACTCCTGATGCTTTCGTCTCTTTGTGGTTTTCCGGACAGATTGAACACTCTCCCAGCAGATTCCCGCAGCAGAGAGCCTGAGAGTACAGTATCCAAAGACATCTGCCGATCGGCCCCCTGAGACACGGAGAGATAGACTTTGAGAGAATTGTAAAGTTTTTCATATCTGTTTCCGGCGATTTCACCCCTGTAACCTGACATTCTGTATATATCGTATTCAAGAAATTTACAGGCTGGGCTTATGACAAGGCGATTTGCCTCATTCACATAGACAGGCTTGATTTTTTCGATCACTCTGTCGGGTTTGAAAAGAACTCCGCCCGGATCCACGAAAAATGATCTGTCAACCTCCTCCTGAAGAAGAACCAGCATTCTACGCAGTTTCTCCAGCCTGACCAGTCTGTCCCCAATTGCAGCAGATTCGGAGGCAGGGATGTTACCAAGCTCTGTCTTTACCGAATTCAACAAAGTCATGCTTTTCAATCCGGAGAAGAATACCATACCGGATAAAAACAGAAACAACAAACTTAGAATCGCAACAGCAGCATAGCTCATTATCCGGCGCCTGCGTCTCTGCCTCAAATTTAATCTGACCAGGGGTTTGTCTTTTGGAATGACTTCCCGTAGCAGTGATGAGGCAAAAACATTTCTGCAGGCTGCTGCAGTACTTGCGTTTCTCCCTGCAGTAATACTTTCCGTATTGAACGTACTGATACTCCCCAAACCATCTCCAGGCAGCGAATCTATGGTGCTGTTCGATCTTTTAAGCGATCCAGTAAAGAAAAAAGCTCTGAAATCAGGATCTCCCCCGTACTCACTTTTTCTGAACAGTTCACTCACCAGCAGACTCAGATTATCTTTGACACATTGAAACTCCAGAACGAAACGGCAGATCGTCTCTCTTTCCCTCGAGCTTTTCGTGTTTAAAAGCTTGTCGGTCCTCAAATCGCCGAGAAGTGCGCTCACCTCCCGAAATTTGTCCTCAAACTGTTTTTTTGCCGGCTGAGCTGATAATGAACAATCCAGGACCGCACCCAGAACAAGACTCCGGTCAGATGATATCTGCTCAGCAAAGTATTCGCTAAAACCCGCCAATTCATCTGTTTTACTGTAAACAAGGTATACCGGAAATTCGACTCCACACTGTACAATCATAGAATCGATAACAGATCGGAGTCGTGAGGCCAGTTCGAGCACGGCGTTACTTTCAGAACCAATGACTTCCTCTAAACTTACAACCAGAACCAATCCGTCAACGGGTCTTCTTTTCCTTATTCTTTTCAGGGATGAACAAAAAGTGGTCCACTCCTCAGTGTAGCTGCTCTCCGTACACACCCCCGGCGTATCAATCCAGACAGCGGAATCGGAACAGTACCACCTCACCTGCAGTGATTCAGTTCCCGAAACCTCCTCTTCTTCAGACGGATACATCATCGGAAAAGTCAGGTCGGAATACTTCAGAAGCGATGTTTTTCCGCTTTTGTGTGAACCGCATACGACAAACAAGGGTCTGTCATAAAGAGCACTTCTTCTGAAAAAACCTCTTCGACCCGAAACTGCAGAGCAGTACTTTTCAGCTCCTCTTTCCAAAACCCTACGGATTCGCACAGAAAAATCACTCTCAATAAAGGAATCTTTCCGCGTTTTTCGTTTGGTTATCAAATGCAACCCGATAATCACGATGCAGGAAGTCCACAGCACTACCGAGCACAATACAGAATACCCTCTCAGAAAGGGAATGAATCCGCCTGTAAAAAAAAGGAGAAACCCAAGCAGAAAAAGCAGAATGATTATGAAAAGTTTTCTGTTCACCACTTACATCCGATCATCAGAGTGCGTTTACAAGGCTCAGAACGTCGGAAAGAACTGCTGAGTACCTCAGTTGCATTGTCAAACAGGCCACAACAAAGAGAAACAACCCTATACCTGCAGCAAACAATACTGGTGAAAACCTTTTTTTTCCGGAGACCACACATTCGGAAAGAAGTTTACCCGGGCTGATGAATCCGGAAGTTCTCCTTTTCAATTTCCGCAGTAGAACGCCGAGCTCCTCGAACAACACCATTCGTTCACTCTCTTTGCCTATTCTGTATATACCCTTGAAGCCTAATGCAAGACACAGAAAATAAACCTCCAGAAGATCGCTCTTCTCACGTGCGCGCGCCATTGCAGACCGCAGTCTGCTGAAAAACTTCGTTCCCGCCAGATTTTCGCCGAAATATTCGATCTGAAGCAGTTTTGAGGACCAGAAATCCCGATATGCCCCCGCGGTACTCATGACCGTTTCATCCACCAGTGCGACAAGCGCATACAAAGCATTCCCAATAGTGTCTGAATTCACACCTGCGCATCTGCAGTTACTGACAAAGTCGTTCAGATAACAGCACACTGTTCTTCTTAATAAAACCGGATCACCCACGTTTTCAGTTTCCCGGACCTTTACTACAAACATGAAAATGTCGTTGCAGAAATCGACGATACTACATTGTGAGACTTTGGAATCATCAGTTGACACCATAAGGACTCTCCGGATTATTCAGTCTATCATTGCAAGCAGTTCGAATTGCATGTTGACGGAGCCTTTAGGAAAATAGAATCCAATCGTGCCGGTCTTCTGTATACTCTCCCAGTGGGGACCGTTCTGATCGAGGATGAAATAGGTGTAACCCGGCTTGGTGGCCAGACCCTCGGGTACGGTTTTCTGATGAATCAGGGTCAGTCCCGGCACCGCGGAGGATATGAGAAGGTCGAGTTTGTCCCGGGAACAGACCTTCAACTGCTGCAGCACTCCAATCACAAGCTCTTTTTGGGATACCGATCCACCGACACCCAGATACAATTTGGCCCTGTCAAGATTCCATTCCCCCTTGAGGCTGCAATAAAAGGTACAATCGTCCTTTTTTTCCATTTTCAATGGAAAGCATCCGGAAGTGATATCGACATCCAGAACGGAACGGATATTCTTAACCAGTGCAGCAAACGTCTGCCCGAGATTGTCGTGATCATATCGAGGGAAGGTGTTGAATGAAATCAGGGATGAGAACGAAGCCAAACTGCCGCACAGCATCGTAAGAAGCGTGAAAAGATCATAAGGATGAACTACCGCAAGCTGGTGATACTGATTCAGAAGCGGAGTGTAAGTGTAAAGAGTCTGAAGAAGCCTGAAAGAGAACGCATCCGATGATGAAAAGAGGGCCAGACCGTTTTCACTCTGCTGCCGACCTTGAGAAAGGATATTGATTTTTGCAATCAGTACTTCCAATAATCCCCTTACTGAGGTTCTCACATATTCGCAACACCTGACAGACAAAGCAGGTGGAGCATAGTTTTCATCAAATTCAAAGTAACCGTTTGAATTCCGCAGAAGCCGGGCGACTTTAATATGACTGTATTCATCAAGAGTTTCTCCTTCAAATCTGATCTGGTAGTTTGGAATTCCCAGATCAATCTCCTTTTTCCGGGTATTAGTCACGGTATCATGGACGCTTTCGGCACGCTGCAGATATCTGTAACCGCCGGCATCACTCCCGCATGCTACGCAAACTTCGCCGGACCGTTCCATAGGAAGGGCAAGGTAGACATCCAATTTCTGCTGATCGTGACTGCAGAAAGCAGAAAACGAGCGACTCAGACCTTCGCTGTTATCTCCTGTTATGCTGAAACAGCTTCCATCGGGCAGTACTCCCGTACACCGGGAAATGGAGAAGGTGCCGCCCAAGAGCATATCTCTGTCAACCTCCAGATGACGGAATCCGTAGTAGAAAGGCTGAAGAGCGCTGATACGGCTATTCACCCAGACTCTGTTGAGGTGGTCTGCAAACTGAAAGTGCTGAGGCAAAAGAAACATTCCCTCTTTCCATAAGACTCTGCAGTGATCCAGCACGGATACCCCCCTGATGTGACTTTTTTATTGGTAGAGAAAATAAGAGGAGAGAAAAAAAGAAAACCCGATGTGCGTAGATCGAGAATATCAATCAAATGCCCACCGGGTTTTTCTGATACTAAATTATATTTCCCGCAACACCGGGAAAAACATATTTTTCCAAATATCGCTCAAGACTCAGATATCCGAGTCCATTTCTCTGCTGGTTCGCATCTCATTTCTCTCTCTCTCAAAAAAAATCATCCCACTAACTTCGGAAAAGGCGTCGAACATGACACACGTCTCAGAGCTTCCGTTGATTTTAGGAATTTTGGTCTGGACAGCTATCGGTTCAGCATTCGCTGATGGGACACTGTCCGTGGTAACCGAACCTGAAGGTGTCGAGGCCTGGCTGGATGGTGACTTCATCGGTCTGACCCCGATCAAGCTCAAGAAGGTTGAAGCCGGGACGTACAGCCTGAAATTGGTTGATCCGCTTCAGCACACCAGCAGTACAGAAACGATCGAGATCAACAACCATGGCCAGCTCACTGTTGAAAAGACGTTACAATCCAGATTCGGAGAGCTTGCGGTGTCCTCTGATCCGCCGGGAGCGAATGTGTGTATAGTAGCTGATATGGGTAAAACCCCTTTGACAAATCGTTTCATGAACCCGGGGGCATACACTCTGGAAATCCGCCACCCTGATGAAAACTATCTTCTACACAAAGAAGATGTCACGATCAACCAGGGACAATCCGCCACGGTTTCCGCTTCACTGACCCGTACCAAACTGCTGAACAGAAAGAACTGTGTGAGGCTTCTGCTCGGAGCTGTTGCGGCTGCAGGTTTCACATGGGCTCTCGTCGAGCAGAACACCTGTTCGAGATATTCGGCAAAAGCATCGTTTCTGAATGAAACACATCCTGCACAAGCCAACAAGTATTCAAAGAGTGCCCAGGATGCATCCCTCCGCCGCACTCTGGGCATAATTGCCGGCGGGATCAGCATATTGACTCTGGAATACACGATTCTTTATTGGTGAGCATACTTTTTCAAGGAACTGATTGAAATGTTCGATCTGAATGAGTCTGAACTTGAAAAGACCTTTGTCGAAGGCAATCTGGAGGGAAAGGCATTGCCGTTCAGCACCGATTCTCCATCAAATGAAAAAACAGCTGAAACGACCGAAGTGCCTGAGTATCTGGGGTCAGGATCGGTAAGAGAGATCATCGGAACGGGTGGAATGGCTCGAGTCTACAAGATCTGGAATGAGAAACTGGAAGTGTTCAGAGCAGTCAAGATTCTCAAAACCGACTGCAACAACGATCTGAAAACCAGATTTGAAACAGAAGCAAAAATCACCGCCAAGCTTCATCACCCCAATATCGTCGATATCTACAACATAGGTGAATGGAAAGATCTCCCCTATATCGAAATGGAATACATCGACGGAATCACACTTCAGGAATTCATACATAACCACGGCAGATTGCCTGATGTTGTCTGTTCATCGATAGCAATATGCATCGCCAGAGCCCTGGTGTACGCCCATTCGCTTGAAATTCTGATCTACGGAAACACCTACCAGGGAGTCATCCATCGAGACCTAAAACCGTCAAACATTCTCATTTCGAGGACTGGAGAAGTCAAACTGACTGATTTCGGGATTGCCAGACCGGCGGAAGCCAGTCTTCATACCCTGGAGGGGAACATAGTAGGCACTCTCCATTATCTCTCTCCCGAGCAGATGGAGGGGGAAGATGTGGACTGCAGGACGGATATCTACTCTTTTGGAACCATACTCTATGAAATGCTGACTGGTGTGAAAACGTTCCCCCAGGAACGAATATCGAGTCTGATGAAAAGCCGCGTACTCAACAAATTCAAAAAACCAACGGATTTCGAGTTCCCTGTTTCTACTAACCTTTCCAAAATCGCGCTGCACTGCCTGGAAAACCAACCCCAGAAACGTTACACAAATGCCCAAATGCTTCTGCCCGATTTGGAAACGGCTCATTTCAAATTGACTTCCAAGCAGCCCCAATCAGTCATAGGTGAATATATCAAAAATCCCGATTCAGTCTCTTCCGCACGTAAAAAAACTGGTTTTTCATTGTCCAGACCCGTGAAAATCGGAGCGATTCTTTCAGCGACCGCACTAATCATTCTCTCTATATTGCATCAGACTACTACCAAATCACAGAATACGGATCTTTCATCTAAAGATACAAAACCGATACCAGCAGAAAATCATCTTCAAACGGTTTCTTTACCTGATGTTCCCGAAGAAAACCGACCAGCTCACGATCCGATCTCAACGGCAGCCCAACCACGCACGGACTCTTCAGAGTCGGCTCCGAAACCAGGCGACATTCAGCCCCAAAAGCCAGCTGTCAAGCGAACAGCAGATATCACTCAGAAGAAAGCCGCCAAACCCAAACCTCTCCCTCCCATTCCATCCACGGTTAAAAAAGCTGTGTCGATTACGGATCCTGATCCAGATCCCATGGCCGCAGGAATGAAAGCAGCTCAGAAGGGAGATTGGGGAAAAGCGGCACATCTGTTTGAGCTGGCAGAAAAGAGTCACCAGGGCGGCAACAAACGATTTCTTCTACTATTTGAGGCCTATCTCAGGGTCGGCGAGCTGAAGAAAGCTGAAGCGCTTGCGGAAAGCTGCACACTTCAGGACGCCCAGTATGACCTTCTGACCGGCAAGCTTCATCAGAAAAAGGGGAACTTCTCGGCGGCACTTAAAACTTTTGAGCGGAGTCTCACCAAACCCAGCTCTTACAGAAACAGGATGGATATCTGTAATGACGCACTGTATTTTATAGCAGAAATCAGAAATAAAACGCTGGAATCGACACCTTCGGAAGCAAACCGCACTCAGGCCGTGGATGCCTGGAACCGGGTGGTACGGGCCTATTCTTCCCGTCAGGGACACGCAAGGCTGCTGAGAGCGGAAAAAAGGTTGTCCGAACTCAAGTAGGTAGCGCGGCGGCATATTTTTATTGTATACTATAAGCCGGTAAAGGAGCAAAAAAAGTATGACTTTCAAATCAATCTCCTCACAGGCTGACAATTCTAAAAATCTACATAAAAGCCCGGATCGTACCCGTACCCCAGATAGTGATGTCACCATAGTTATAAGCAACAGGTTGAAAAAAAGCTGGAGAGTGAGGGTCGACTTCAGAACCGGGAAGCGGACTCTTACCATACCTGCCGTTTTAGCCGATCCCCCACCGGAGATAAATGAATACCTTCTGCAGTGGGCCAGACTGCCGGTCACCAGGAAGACACGCTGCAAGTCCGGGTTCATGAAACGGAAGCGAGAACTGGAGAACAAGATCCGCAGTTATATGCACAGCAAAGGAGTACGCAAAGAAAGAACGTCCAGGATCAACCCGATTTTCTTCGATCACCAGACGAAAGGCTTCAATTTCGACCTCAAGCAGATATTCAACACCATCAACAAAGCATATTTCGCAGGCAGAATAGAGTCTTATGTCCGATGGGGACAGAACCGTTCGAAAATTTCCTACCAGACCACCCGTTTAGACCGCAACGGTAATCTTTTCAACCTCATCACCATCTCCGGCATTTACGATTCTCCAGTGGTCCCCGAATATGTCGTATATGGAGTGATGTACCATGAGATGCTCCACATCGCCATCCCTCCCAGGATCGTGAACGGCCGCCGGGTCGTGCACGGCAAAGAGTTCAAAGAAGCCGAGCGGAAATACCCTTTTTTCGACTTATGGATAGAGTGGGAACAGGAAAACATGGGTAAGCTTCTGGCAAAAGGGTCCTCGAAGCCGCATTCACAAAAATGATGTTTCCTGGTTACCTTTCTCCGGACATCAGTCCGAAACGATCTGTAGGAGTTGTTATGAGTAAGTTTTTCCTCGGTTGTGACGTAAGTAAGGGATAGTGTAATTTTGTGCTCCTGGATAGCCGGAGAAAGCAGGTGGGAACCTGTAAGAATCAGTCTTATCAGGTTCATTTTTTTCTTGCCGGTCTCAAAGACTTCTTTGGAATTGCAAACCACTCCATCACCTCAAGAGAGTAAAGAGTGGTAGAAGTATCCCAGATGAACCCGACGCATGCAAAGTTTTCAGTTACAAAAGCAATGCATTTTCTGTAGTTATCAAACTTTTCTGGAAACTCCAAGTAAGAACTGATGTTGTTCTTTAAGCTATCCGACTGGCCGATCACGTCTGCATCGTAGCTGCTTTTATCATACTCAGAATAATCAGAACTCATGGACAAACCACAAAATGTTCTCGCGCCTCCATGCGCTCCTCCACAATCCGCGGTCAGTTCGAACACTGCAAAAGGGCAGAAATAAACTGCCAGCTTTTGTTTATAGCTGTACCCTTCCGAATCACTGGTTTCATCGTACTGGAGACCATCTACCATTGCGGAGCTGTCAATCGCGTGAACACATGATGGTTTTGATTTCATGTACTCTGAAATGTCTATGGACCTGAAGAATCCATTTGAGCCTAAACTCAGCGAATCAGGAAAAGAGGAGGCATCAACGGTAAAAAAGATCCCCGTTCCAGATTTGTTCTGTAAGTTGATCTCCGTTCCGCTGTTTCTGATCATTATCTCAACACTGTATCCTTCATTTTTATCCGCAGCGTACCCCAGAAAGATATTGTCATAGGTATAAACACCACTGATAACCAAGTCCCCTATTCCTCTGACATACCCCTTGTAGAACTTTATGCCAGTCCTGTCCTGGGCAAATGATGCGCCCCCCATGACCACCAGAACCAGTGCGGTATTGATAAAACGCATTATTTTGACCTTTGGTGAATCCATTACCTGACTCTCGTCGCTTACGGTTTTAATGGATCAATTGCCTTTATCATACAGATTTGTTATTATAAATGAAATGCTCGATAGATGAAAGATGATTCGTACTTTTGACCCGTTGAACAAAACCGCTCCGCGGTGGTTTTTAGGAAAGTATATTGCATCTATGACAGATCAGCGAATTACTCATACCCTATCGTTCCCGAATTCAGTTTCAGAGCCTTTTTTAGTCGGCCCCCGGTCGCGTATGCTTTCTATCCGGCATTGATTTCAATACAAAACCCATACAGAAATATGGAATATCTTGAAATGAAAAAGAAATCCACATTGATAATACTTCTCATTTTGATCGTCGGGACAGCAGTAAATTGTAAAAATGAGTCGAGCGATAAAGTGTATCTGAATCAAGCTATTCAGTATAAAGAAGTAATCGATTCGCTGCTGTCGCTTTCAGAATACAAGTTGGTCCGGAATCGGATTATTCTGAAATACCTGGAAGTGCAATGCGAAGAGATGAAAGACCTGCTTGGTCTATACGGTAAGGATAAGCATACCACTGAACTGAACCGATATGTCAATAATTTGATAGTATCACTGTCGTATTTTGATGAAAATCGCACAGACAGCATCATTGAAAAGCGCAACCTCTATGGCAACCACATCAGATTTGACCGGCTCTGGAAACTGGCCGGAGAGCTTTCGCTACCTGACGCTAGGCTTGATACCGTTTTCAATCAGTACCTGTACAATAGAATCGAACAGCAGTTTCTGAAGCAGTGGGAACAGAAGGACGTATGGCTTGACACCGCAGTCAACGGGTTCAGAATAGGTGTTTTTTACGACAGTCTGGTAGGTGAAGGTGACCATATGTACTTTTTGCTTTTGGCGCAGAATATATCAGGCAAAAGGAGATTCATAGTAGTAAATGCGTTTGAAGATTCACATGATATCATTAGAAAGGGAGGTATCAGCAAAATTGCAAGTGCGCGGGGATGCAGCTTCGAACCTGTGCCCTTCCCCGGATTTGACAATACCCAGAGAGATGGCTATCTGAGGCTTGCTACAGTTCAACCCGGCAAGACTGCAGTACTCGAGTCGTACCACATCTCTTCGCACCCCGAAGCAACAGATAAGCGATCGATGCATTATCCGGGGTACTATTCGTCCTGCGATAAGAGCCGGGTGTACAAACATTTACCCAAAGGCACCTACTTCATAAACCTTTACTTTACCGTCAAGCAGAGCTTTCCCCTGGGGAGCGGCTTGATCGTTGATTCAGAGCTTCTGATATACCAGAATGAGCTATGGACGGGAAAAATAAAAATCGATTCGCTCAAAGTCAGGATTGAATAGAAGATCTCCTGTTAAACACTACTTCCATGGTTTTCTATAGAGCGAGGTCACGTGTTCAGAATCCGATCCGACCTTATTACATTATTTCAAAAACTCTGATCTAAAGATTTCTTCCCGTTTCCCGGTTACCCTCTCCCCCATTCTCCGCATACTCTTTCTTCTTCATCGGCGGATTGATTATTTTATGTGCAGGGCCTTGTCGAAAACATATAGACTTGATTAGAGAAATTTTAGCAACCAGTTGATATTAATACTATGAAAATTGAATACCATAACCTATACACCCATTTTGTATTCACTACTATCAATCGTCAAAATCTCATCCCTGAAAAAAACCGCAACAGAATCGAGAAATATGTTACCGGAGTCATAAACAACACCGGATCCAGGCTGTATGCGATATACGCCAATATGGATCATATGCACTTCCTTGTCTCACGAAATCCGTCCTTTTCAGAAGAACGACTGGCCACCATCGTGGCACAAAGCTCTGAAAAATTCATCAACAATAATAAACTGAGTGATTTTTATTTCAGATGGCAGCAGTCAGCTTCGGCCTTTTCGGTATCGAAATTCGATGTGGACAGGGTGTGCAAATACATCCTGAACCAACCGGAACATCACAAAACAACTACATCCACCGATGAGTATGAACAATTTATCAAAAATTTTCAGAATACGTTGTCCAGAGGCGACAAAATCCAATAAGTTAAGAAAATACGCGGGATGTGCATTACGAAAGAAATCACATAAATCTTAGTATCTTCTGAAAAACCCTTCGTAGCAATTGAACAAACCATTTATTCCGAC
>JBKHHW010000015.1:0-36360 GCA_046538945.1 Chitinispirillaceae bacterium
AAGTTTGCCTCCCGAGGGGAGAAGATCGTTTTCAAGCCCAACATTCTCTGGGGTACAGATCCCCAGAAGTGTGTGGTGACTCATCCGGCAGTATTCAGAGCGGTTCTCAAATCGTTCAGAAAAACCGGTGCGGAACTTCTCTATGGTGATTCCCCTGCCGGGCTGCAGACTCCTTCGGGCGCTCTGAAAAAATGCGGCCATACCGAAGTGGCCCATGATTTGGGAGTCGAACTGGCCGATTTCTCCCATGGAGTTTCCGTTTCTCACCCCGATGGGATCACAAGCAAGCGGCTCACCATCGCAGAGGGAATCACAACCGCTCAGGGAGTGATAAGTCTCCCAAAGCTCAAGACCCACGGCCTGACCCGCCTCACCGGAGCGGTGAAGAACCAGTACGGATGTGTACCCGGGATGGTGAAAGGCGAGTATCACGCGCGTTTTCCGGACGTGCACGAGTTTTCAGAACTGCTGGTGGACATCTGCTCTCTTGTGAAACCCAGGTTATATATAATGGATGCAGTGATGGCTATGGAGGGAAACGGTCCTCAGAGCGGTGACCCCAGAAAAGTCGGGGTGATACTTATGTCAACCGACCCTGTTGCCCTGGATGCGACCGCGGCCAGAATAGTCAACCTTGACCCTTCCTTCATAACCACTTCCCAACCCGGCAGGAAAGCCGGGCTGGGAACCTATCTGCAGGATGAAATAGAACTCGGGGGAGATGATATGGCCCGATTCGTGGTGAAGGATTTCAAGGTTGTACGCAGGCCGGTTCTTAAAATGCCCAAAAGCCGGTTTCTTCAACGAGTGAAAAGTATCGTAAACCCCAGGCCTGTAATAAACGCAAAACAGTGTACCCGATGCGGCCGCTGCATCGAGGTATGTCCGGTCAAACCCAAGGCGGTCGCATGGAAAAAAGAGGGAGGAAAGAAGCACCCTCCCGTTTACGATTACGAAGAATGCATCCGATGCTACTGTTGTCACGAGATGTGTCCTTCCAAAGCGATACACATCAAAACCCCGCTTCTGGGACGAGTGCTTCCGCAGCTGTCCTACTTAGCATTGGTAATGAGCAGAAGATTCATGAAAAACGAAAGTCCAGCACAATGAAGCAGATTCCTTTTCTTCCGGGCCGACCACGAAAAAACGATGCACTGTTCATCTACGGTGCATCCAAGCCGAAACCCTATGTAGTGCTCTACAATCAGCTCACAGTCGAGGTCGTGCACGGCCCTTCCTGCCGCGCACCGTCGGAAATTATTCTTGACAACTGCAGAAAAGACGGAGTATCTGTTTCCGAACGCCGGGGAGGAGGAGGTACGGTAGTTCTCTCCCCGGGCATGCTGATCACAGTCATTGTGGGCGAAAGAAAGAGAAAGGACGGAGCACTCGACATCTTTGAAAGAATACACGGAATCTACGCCGATGTGCTGAAAAAAGCGGGCGTGCCCGATGTCAGGCTCAAAGGAATCAGCGATCTGGCTATAGGAGAAAGAAAGATAATGGGCAGTTCACTGTACATGGGTACAAAGCCGTTCTATTACTACTACCAATCCTGCCTTATGGTAAGTCCAGATCATTCATTGCTTGACCGATACCTGCTTCACCCGCCCAGAGAACCCGACTACCGCAAAGGCCGGTCCCACAGAGAATTCTGCACCAGTCTCAGAGAACAGAACTGCAGTATCGACCAGGATGAGCTTTCCGCCATGCTCGGTTCCGCTTTGGGTGAACAGCTTGCCTCCAAAACTACTCCGCCCTCATCACTTCCGCAACGACTCTAGACAGTTCCGGCCCCTCGTAGGGTTTACTGATGGAACGCGGCACACCATCCGGGAAATCCATCTTTTTTTTGGAATGACCGCTTGATATGATTACCTTGACTTCAGGATTGATCTTTTTCAGCTCTTTCAGGCAGTCGTATCCGTCCATTACGGGCATGACCAGATCAAGAAGCACCAGATCGATCTTTTTCCAGTTCTCTCTGTAGTAATCAGCCGCGTTAGCCCCGTTGTCACTGGTCAAAACCGAATAACCCAGATCCCGCAATATTTCACAAGCCACTTCACGCACAATCGGCTCATCATCCACGACAAGCACAGTTCCCCTACCGGCCACATATTCTGAAGTATCATGAAGTTCATCCGATTGCGATTCCCCGGAAGCAGGAAGATACATGGTGACCTTTGTCCCTTCACCCAGAGCGGAGCTTACTTTTATACCTCCCCCATGCTCTCTCAATGTGCCATACACACTTGCGA
Source organism: Chitinispirillaceae bacterium (assembly GCA_046538945.1). Lineage (GTDB taxonomy): Bacteria > Fibrobacterota > Chitinivibrionia > Chitinivibrionales > Chitinispirillaceae > JAEZKC01. The sequence continues at coordinate 2,262 of JBKHHW010000015.1, forward strand.
GGCCCAGCCCCGAGCCCTTTCCTACTTCCTTTGTAGTATAGAAGGGTTCAAAGATGCGGGGCATATCCTCCCGGGAAATCCCTATCCCCGTATCCTCGATTCTGAGAACCACATAATTGCCCTTCTGCATTTCGGATGTTTCACTTCCCGGATCGAAATCGTTGAGATTCTCGGTTTCGAACTCCAGACAGCCGCCCTCAGGCATGGCGTCCCTTGCATTGAGGGCTACATTCATGATTGAATTGTAGATTTGGGAGGGATCACCGCACACCAGCGGGTTCTCGGCATTCAGTCTACAGATGATTTCGATTCTTTTATCTATGGTATGGGAAAGCAGCTTTGCGACCTCGGAGACAGTATCATGCAGGCTAAAGCTGGAGGTTCTGAATTTTCCTTTACGGGCAAAAACCAACAGTTGCTTTATGAGATCGGAAGAACGCTGAACAGCGGTACTGATGACTTCGGCGTAACGGCACAGAGCTGGATTGTCTGAACCGTATTTCCGTTTGATTATTCCCGCATAGCCGTTTATGCCGGCAAGCATGTTGTTGAAATCGTGGGCGATTCCGCCTGCAAGCTGCCCCACGGCTTCGAGCTTCCGGGCATGATGCAACTGCTGTTCGAGGTGACGCCTTTCCTCGACTGCATCGATCTGCGCTGAATATTTGAGCACAAGTGAGCACTGAACCGCAATGACGGAATACAGATCCGTATTGACAGTTCTGGTGTGTTTGAAAAGACAGACGGCTCCTTTGACATTTCCTTCGTATGTGAACGGGTAAAGCAGAATCTGCCGGATGCGGAGCCTTTTTGCAGCTTCTGTGGCAGAAAGCTCTCCGAAACGGGACGGAAAAAGATCATGAAGCGATCCGCACTCGACGGTTTCTCCCAAAGCAAGCTTTTCGGCAATACTATCTAATTCCAGTTCCAGCGGCATCTCCTCCTTGAGAAAACCAAGCTCCACATCCATCTCAGGCTGAACCGAAACGGTGCGCAGAAGGGCCCAACCCCTCCTGTTTTCTTCTGTAAGAAACAGAATGAAAGCTGCGGCGGAATCAGATATTTCTCTGGCGTACTCACATATTCCCCTGTAGACCTCCTGCTCATCGGAAACATCCAAAAGACGCTTGAGACTCTTTCCTATGGTCTCCAGCTTGTCTCTTTCATCCAGGATTTCCGCAAGTGAAAAAGCTCTGCCGTATTTTTTTATCCCGACAAAACAGAAAATACAGAACAGGGCGATACTTGCGCAGCCCAGCCTGTAATTCAGATGTGCAATATCCGGGAAAAAATTGGTGGCAATGATTACCGCTTCGGAAACAAGACCGCCGATTCCAAAATAAAATGCTTCGGAGCGGAGATCTTTCCGGGAGATGCAAATGAGATACAGAGAAGGAATTAGGTTGACAACTGCAAACAAAAGGAAATATATAATCATACCCGGGCCGGCCGTATAAACGTAGGTAGAACCCAGAAAAGTAATATTCTCGAACATGAACCGGGGGTAGAAAATATTTATCACATACAGCAGAAGAACTGTTCCGAAGGCTGCTATTCTGCCGGACTTGACCAGTACCGGACTGATTTTGCGGGGAACGGCCGCATCGCGGACAGCCATGAAAATATCAAAGGAGAGTGCCGGCAATATCAGATAAAAAATGGACGTCAATCCCACATAATGCATGAATGCCTGGAAATCCAGATAACCCTGAAGAATACTTCCCAGAGAGTCCCTGATAGACCAGAACAGAACCGCCAGAAGAAAAAGTGCAAATTTCCTGGACGTTTTCGAATATTGAAATCTCGAGGAAAGATAATAGATGAAAGCAAAACTGTACAGAGCAGTGACGACACTTATAAGATAGTAGAAATTGTCGGTAAGAAACGAGTGCAAAACCATATGGAGATTCTGTATAGATTAGTATTGATGTGCAGTAAGTTATATTATACGATTTGCAACCGAGGTAATCCATGAGAAAATCAGAACACCATCTCTTTTATGCACAAAATGCTGCCGGGGAAACTGTGGTGCTCGATGAGACAGAGACACGTCATGCCGTCTCGGTACTCAGGCTGCAGTCGGGCGAAGACCTGCTGGTGAGCGACGGGGGAGGGAATGTATTCGAATGCAGATACGATACGACGGAAAACAAAAAAGCTCAGTGCCGTGTCGTGAACAGACGTTTTGTTTCCAGAACAGAACCCAGGGTAACTCTTCTGATTGGACTCCCGGACAAGGAAGCGTTCGAAACTGTTCTGGAACATGCTACCGCTCTGGGAACATACAGAATAGTACCTCTTGTAATGGAGCACTGCCGCAAGCCATGGTGGAAATCATGGGAAAAAGCGCAGCAGCGCTTTTTTCAGAAGATGATCGTATCCATGAAACAATGCCTCTACCCTTACCTGCCCCGGCTTGAATCGCCTCAGGACTTTTCAGAGGCTGTTAGGAAGTGTACGGGCCCTATAATTGCCGCAGACCAGGATGGAGATCGTTTTACAACTGAAGGTGTTTTGAGTTCGACAGGCGAGATGACTGGTGTGATCGGCCCCCCGGGAGGGTATTCGGAGGCGGAGATGGAGATGCTTCTGGAGATGGGTGCGAGACGGGTAAATATTTCGCCAAACCGGCTTCGGACGGAGCTTGCGGCGACGGTGCTTGTGGGAGGGATGATAATGAGTGCCCCGGAGATTCGGCACTGATGGTCCAGTAGTGCACCTTCGGGGTCAGCTCCCCCCCAGCAGTTCAATCCCCACCCGATGACTCATGTGACTTTCCCAATATTCTGCCCCCATGGGAAACAAATCCCTCACCTCTATATACCGGACCGGTTCCCATAGCCTGAACCCATAAACCAGCGCTCCTCCATAACGACCGAAGAGCTTGAACTCCACCCCTACCCCGAAGTTCATGCTCAAGGAAAAACTCACCGCGTCCACCAGCTGATCATCTTCAATACTGTACTGACGATCGAGTGTGACCTCCGATTCATGAAGATAAGTGCCGTGAATACCGGGACCGGCCGAGAAAAACAGCGCCGATTCCCCCAAAGGCACCGTATAGTGCAGATCAGCAATCACTCCCGCGGTATAATAACTGCTGTAGCGTATAATCGAGTAAAACTCATTATCCGAAAGCTGAACCCCCTCAATCGTGTCCTCTGCAACAGTTCCCAACCCCAGCTCGCCTGCCGCCTGTATCCTGAACCCCGACCAGCGTAACGGAAACCTCCTCCCGGCAACAAGCCCGAAAGCTGAAAGAGTTTCACGTTCCAGATACTGCACCCAGTCAAAGCCGTCAAACAACCGATATCCATCCCTGTGACTTTGGGTATAGTAAACTCCAGGAAACACGGATGCCGATGAAAGCCTGAGAGTGTCGGCCACTGTTCCCTGACACAGTATCAGCAGAAAAACAAAACCGAGGCTGACGACTCTGATTACCATCCCTTTTACCTTCTGTACACTACAAACATCGTACGAGAGTGTAATTCTTAAACCCGCCGATCTGCCGCCCCCAAGAAGACGCTGCTCGAGAAAAGTGAGCAGACGATATTTCAACCGCTCATGCTTGTGACGAACAAGTGAGGTCTTCCCGTAAATAAGTTGATCCCCCCGATTCATCTCAGCAATTAGTTTGCCCATTACTGAAGGTTGACTTCCCGTGAACGTCTTCAACCGGCCCATTTGGGCATGAGAACTGCGCTTTTTTTCATTATATCAAATAAAAATAGATTATGCCGGACCGCCCTCCGTTGGGCACTAGAACGTTAGACCCAGAGAAAAGAACATCTTTTCATTAAGAAGTTCGTAATCAAGCTGAAGAGACAGCATACGGGAGTAGTGGGCATTTTTAAAGATTCCCACGTTCAGTCCGCCTGAAATATAATGACCCACTCCGACTTTCGACAGATCGAAGTCAGGCTCGGTCCACATTGCGGCTTTGAAGTTCTCCTCGAAAACACCCCGGTTCCCGCGCGCGAAAAGTGAGTATCCCAACCGTGCGAACACAGCATCCGCATACCAGAAGGAACCCGAGTTGATCATGAAAAGAGGCACATTGAGATTAACACCCGACGAGGAGGTGAAATACAGGTCTGATTCACCGCTGAGAATATCGTATGAATCGGCAAGATCGACACTGCTCATTTGGGATTCATTTGCAGAGTGTAAAACAAGCGACCCATGCTCGCCTAAGGGGAAACCGTGCTGGAACTGAACTCCCCACCCAAGCAACCCGGTTATTCCGACGGCAGTATCGCCTGTGGAATAGAACGTATGTCCCGGTGCCCCGTACAGTGATAAATAGGTGATTTCGGAAAAATTGTACCTGGAATATCTGTCATACTTTTTCTGATCTACATATGTCAGGTTCAGAGGAATACTAGAACTTACGGGAAAGGGACCCACCGGCAAAACGACCCAGTATGTTTCCAGGTCAGCACCCGCTGACAGTTCTGAAGTGATGTCCCGATACAGGTTTCCCTGAATAAACATTTCCGGATAATGGGAAGGGGCAAAAACGACTGAACCGCTGAATCCGGCAGTGAACGACCGCTCGTTACTTCTCCATCCTACGGAAGGCATGACAAAAGGCAGATACGCACTCTGAACCCCGCCCGGGCCTTCAGAATTGTCTGCAGCTGTTCCGGATGTGAGCGAAGGGTTCGGCTCCGGAGAGTGCAGGAGACGCTTTATTCCAGACTTTTCGGAACCTCTTCTTATCTCAAAAGGATCCGGGCACAACTCAACGATTCCATTGCGCAAACCTGAAGAAAAATCCTCCATGGTGTCCTGCACGGACTTACCCAGAAGTCCGGCTGTGATACTCCACATAGATGATTTCTTATCCAGAGCATCCGATGAAAAACTTGCAAAGGAGCCGCTCAGAGCGCCTGAAAAGGAATCGGGTTCCACTTCCAGGGGTGTGTTCTTGCTGTATTCTAAGTTGAAACTGATCTCTCTTGTAGACTTTAATTTGACCGGCCTGTACGGTTTTGAATGAATACGGACCGCCCCCTCAACTGCCGGGAGAGGTTCGAAACTGCACCTTTGATTTTCGCCCAATTCGAATTCCTCATGATCGGGAGTCAACTTTTCTATCGCAAATCCGGTTTTCCCGTAGCTTGAAACCAGCACTCTCCCGTCGCTGCACAGATGAGGGCTGAACGCACCGCCGATCACAGTGGAGTGCCTTACAGGATCAGTTTTTTCCTCCGGGTCAAGAGAATACACGTTGAAGATGCCATCATAATCCGCACTGTAGTATATCCTGCCGTTTTCTGCCCAGAATGGCGACTCCTCCTGAGATATTCCCGGCCCCAAAGCAGTTACAGTCTTATCCTTTTCGAGGACGAAGAGCCGCGACATTCCGCTTATCAGTCTGGAGAAAACGATCCTCCCCGATCCGGCAGGATCATAACAGAGATCTGAAATATGCTCCCCGGGCACCCCCTGATACAGTTTTCTGAAAGAACCGCTTCCGATATCGTATTCCTCAACACTGTATATGGCGGATGAAAACCGTATGCAGGCAAGCTTTTCCCCGTCCGGAGAAGCTGCTACTCCGTAAAAACGGCCCCTCCTCGTAAGCTGTTTTTCTTTTCCCGTTTCAAGGCTGAATCTGAACAGATTATTGAGAAAAGAACCGCTTTCGGAAGGCTGATCGGATTTCACGTAGAAAACATCCTCCGCCCCGAAGTCCCAGGCTGTATGAACCCTGGGTACAGTAAATGCTGAACCGGAGGAGTTGTCTGTGATGCGCAGTTCGGTCTGATTGGCGTCATCTCCGCAGCTCGTCAGCCACCCGGTGTATCTGCCGTCCGGTGAAATTTTGGGTAGAGAGTTGATAAAACCCCTGTCCCACACGGTTTCCAGAACTGAAACCCGTTTTGGTTTCCGATTTCCGTAATACTGAGATACACTGTCTGCCCATTCTTTATAAAGCTGCCGCAGAGGCCTGCCCGAAACGCTCTGTATATACTTCGAGGGATCGGTTTTCCGACTTGAGGCCACCGCCCACATGGTACGGAACTTATCAGCCCCCATCTGACCGTAAAGGTATTTGGCAAAAGAAAAACCCTGATTGTAAACCATCTCGTTTCCGTAGCTGTCATGACTGAACTGCCCCATCTGATCCAGTGTCAGCAGTTTACCCTCCAGAGATGCGATACGCAGTACCATGTCCCTGCGCGAATCCCAGCAATCATGACCCATTCTCTCCGTCTCCAGCTGAGCAACCCCCTCGTAAAGCCAGGATGGGAAAACGCTCTGATACGCAAACGGTTCCTGAATCCGGAGATGCGAATTTCCCGAGAGGACACTTGCGTCGAATGTGACATCGAAAATGCTCGTGTGCTTCTTATCGAGAGTCAGTATGTGCACCAGTTCGTGAGTCACCACATTCCTCAGCCAGGTGTTGTTGCCTCTCATTTCAAAACGGGAATCAGGCACCCAGATCATGATATTTCCGGAAAGGAAATCAGCCCAGCCGTTGCTGTAATCATCATAATCGGCGATGCAGATATTGATCTTACCTCTGGAACGGTAGTCGTACAGATCCGACAACCCTTCCATGACTTCATCGGCAGTTTTCCATACAGCATAAACTACCGGTTCAGTCCTGTTGTAGTAGTGAATACGGAACCTCTCGGTTTCAACTGTCTTCCATTTGATATGAGGATGATTGAAGGCGACCGCGGCAACGGTTATCAAAAACACCAGAATGATCGAGCGCATAAATGACATCCTGAAAAAATGTGATCTGAAAAGGACAAAGCGGCGGATACTTTTCAGAAGTAGTAATTAACACCCAGTACAACAGCCGAACCGGGAAACACTACCAGTTGAGGATCTCTTATATCGGGTTTTTCATCAGCTTCATCAAAATCGAAATTCATCTGCTGATCAAGTGACCTGTAAAGGAAATCCAGCGACAGGCCCCTCTGAAAATAAATCAAACTGCGGAAGGATGCAGCAGAAACTGCACTAATCATCTTTGATCAGAGGCAGAGCAATCCGGACAGTGCAGCCCGGAGGCGGATAATTGTTGGAGATTTCCATGGTACCATAGTGTGATTCTATGACCCGTCTGGCAATTCCAAGCCCCAGGCCTGTTCCGGCTTTTCTGGTGGTGAAAAACGGATCAAAAATGCGATTCATATGTTCGGATTTGATTCCCGGTCCCTTATCCCTGACCGAAACCACACCTTTTCCGTTCCGGACAGCAAATTCCATCGTCACCGAGCTGCCTTCAGGGGAAAAGTAGCTGGCGTTTTCAACGATGCTCAAGAGCACCTGCTTAAGCCGGTTGTAATCCCCTTTGACAAAGGGCCGGGCATCTGCCTTGGACAGCCGATGCACCAATTCAACGTGCGTGTTTTCGCCACCGCTGTTCCATTTGTCCGCAACAGCCCTGCAGAGTTTCACAAAATCGAAAGTCGTGTAGCTTTCCACGCCTGAAACTCTGCCCAGCTCGAGAAGGTTCTTCATCAGACGGTTTATACGCTCAACCTGGGTATTGAGATGGGGTCTGTATGCTTCCGAGATCTCATTATCCCCCAGTTCCTGAAACAGAGCTTCAATCAGTGCCGTTATGGCATTGAGAGGATTACGTATCTCGTGAGCGACACCGGAAACCAGATTGCTCAACAGAAGCATCTCCTGTTTGTGCCTCTTCTGACGCTCAACTTCCTCCCGTGTCCTCTCCAGATCGTCCTGAGTAACTCTGTGACGGTGCCTTAAACGCGATTCCTTAAGCTCCCTGTTCAACGCAGGGACGAGTCGAACCAGATTATCCTTAAGAATGTAGTCATGGACACCACTCCGCATGGCTTCCACAGCGATTTCCTCACCTATGTTTCCGGAAACGATTATAAAGGGGAGATCCGGGTCCTGGTTTTTCACGATTCTGAATGCATCGAGCCCGTTCATCCGCGGAAGGACATAATCGGAAAGAACCACATCCCACTTTCCGTCTTTCAGAGCCTCATTCAATTCATTGATGCTTTCCACTCTTCTGTAGTCAAGGTCGAATCCGTTTTGTTTCAGATGCCGAGTGATGAGCAATGCATCGTTTTCCGAATCTTCAATTAAAAGAACTCTGATTTCTGACATTTAACTACTAAATCCCCGAAGGTGTGAAGAAAACTAACCAAGACGGTGTTCCATAGAATTAAAGACCCAGCCACGTTCCTGCCAGATCTTTGACAATAGAATTAAATTCAGTGAGATCAAGTGGTTTGCGAATGTAGTCATTTGCCCCGAGGCTGTAAGCGGTGTCCATGTCACGTTCAAGATTGGAGGTGGTCAGGACCACCACGGTCAGATTCCTGAGGCCCTTATGCTCCCTTATGTGCTTGAGCACGTCAAGCCCACCCACTTTGGGCAACTGAAGATCCAGAAGTACAAGCCGGGGCAGCTCGTTTTCATTTCCCTCACGCGTATCGAGATAATTGAGAGCCTCCTCGCCATCACTGGCGACATCCACCTGGACATCAATGTTGTTTTTCTTGAAAGCCCGAAGCGTCAGGACAACATCGTCAGGATTATCTTCTACAAGTAATATGTTCGTTTTCTCTTCCAACATACCATGCACTTAAGGTAAATTTTCAATACTCGCTCTCAAAATACAAAACGCCAAAAACCGAGTCTAAGTTTAATTACCTTCGCCACTCTCGGCAGACCTAATTTGATTGTATCATGAAATAGTAACATTGTACAGTTCCGATTGCATGATTACCGTTTCCTCTGCATTGTGCCTAAATTGGGGAAAGTTCACTATTATAACCGTCAAACCCTCTGATTAAAATCTTATGACTGCATATCCCTCATCCATGTAGCTTTTGAAGAATTTGTCCCCCTCCCGGACTTTCCCCGTTTCGCTTCCACCAACAGGAACAGCCACCTGATTTTCGATTTGGGAACACTCAAGCGGCAAAACAACACTGTTGTCCAGAACCAGTTTGACAACATTGCCCGTTTCGGCGAGTCCTTTGGCTGCCAAAAGACAGTTTTTCATTTTCTGACACTCCCCAGCCCTCTTTCCACAGACCGGAACCACAAACAAATACTTATTCACAATTTCCTCCAACAATACTTCCTTTAGAAAAGATTTCTTTTTCAGTCATCACTTCTGAAGCATGCACAATCCATGCCACAAAACGGAAAAAGGCGGCGATAATCGCAAATCCGCTAATATCCGAGAGTTCCTATGCCGATAAACATAACAAAGTGCTACACAGGCTCAAAAAAGCGGTATATTAATAGTATGGCACACTATGATCTGTATATAACATCCATTCCCGACCACAAGGCAAAGCTCCTGGTCGCCCGATCCCTGGCCAACAATCCTTCCATTCCGCTCCACGTGGCGATGGATTTAGCCGGGAAACCACCGCTTCTTCTCTACAAAGACATAGAAAGCAAAGAAGCCGAACAACATATCAAACAGTTTAAGAAATTCGGAATTACCTTCAAAGCAGTTCCTTCAAAAACCGATTCGCCAGATGAGACGCCCCCAATCATTCAGAAAGAGCAGGGGAAAGCTCCTCTGAACCGCCCTGCTGAAATGGCGGACAAACAGAAAACCGTCCCCACAACACCTCCTGATATCAACAAACAGCCGCCCCGCCTCACTCAGACCCGAAGAAAAGAAAACGACCATCGGTTCCGTTCCGGGATCATGGTGGGAGACCAAATCGAACCCAAAAAGGAAAAACATACCGTTAAAGTGATCATAATAATCGGCATGCTGGCAATTCTGGGCAGCCTGCTTTTCACTCTTCCCCAAAAAAAGATCCAGCTGAAAAGGACCGACAGCAGTTTCAGAGTCAGCAAACAATCTTCCGGCAAAGCCCAGAGCGCCGCCAGTTCTGAAAAAGCAGAAAGAAGACATGAGAGCGTAAGCAGGAAAGAGCGTCAGAGGTCCGAAGCATACCTGGATTCAACCCTGAGATATCCGAATGACTACCAGCGCAAGATCAATTTCTACAAGATCGCCATCTCCTTCAACAAATACAATCTGGAAGCATGGCAGGGTCTGCTGAGGGCTTACGGAGAACTCGGCATGAGTAAGGAAGCGGCAGAGACCCGCAAGAAAATGGAGAGGATTTTCGGTGAGGAAATCCATTCAGTCAAATCGGCCGTGGAACGCTACGGCAGCCTTGACCAGGCCTATCTGACCGAGGAGGGGGTTTACAGAATCAAATACAACAGCAGAAGCAGGAGCAGGGATGAGTTTCTCAGGGAAACCTTCCTGCTCACAAGGGCGGTCAGAAATAGCTGCCGATGCAAGAAAATCTCCATCCACGCTTCGGCAGGAGCCGGCCGCGGCATGCTCGTGCACAGCGGACCGGATGTCTCGGTGCACTCACTCTCGGAATTCTCCTCCCAGGCAAGCATAACCTGGCTCGAGTGAATCGAAACATCCCTATTGCTCAGATCTCCTGTCCGTAAAAGAAAGAAAGCAACGAGGCTACCGTTCCGTCCAGAACATGAGGAAACTGGGGATCATCACAGTAGATCTGACACACCTCGAGAATAGTAAGCAGATCGGTCCTCGTAAGCTTCAGAACCTTCTGTTCCTTAAGCTTTTCTATCATCTCCTCAAGAGAATCGTAGAAAAAGATCACCCTCTCCTGCTCCTCCTCGATCGTGTCGGCTTCTCTCAGCAACCGCTCTCCCAACTGAGCGAATTCCGCCCTCTCCTCTTCGGAAAAGGATACCTCAAGCTGCTCCCTTGCCGCTTTGTCGGAGATGTGAACATCGGAAAAGCTGAAAGCCTTGAGTCTGGTTTTCAAATCCGAATCCCTGAGCACGTAATTCCCCTCTTCACCCGGTACAAAGTGCTCCTCAAGCAGATCACGGGCCTGATCGAAGGAGGACTTGAGCACGTTAATTTTATACAGCGGCTGTTCCTCTTCAGATTCGGGATTGTCTATGTAGAAAACGATGTCGCTGTCGCGGAGTATAGCGTAGGCGGTGAGGATATCTGCTCTTTGAAAACCGTGCTCAAGAACCCCGAAGTCCTCCTTTCCCAAATTCCCGGGCATAGAGGCGATACTCTCACCCTTTTCCAGCATTTCCTTCTGAACATCTTTTTCGTCTATACCTCTTTGGGCAATCTCATCCTTCATCACATTCAACGCCTCTTCTGTATAATCCTCCCGATGGTTGAAATACTGATCAAGAAGCTGTTCATCGGAATAGTCTCGAAGCGCATCCCTCAAACTTTCCACTATCTGCTCTCCTTTTCCACCCCGAAGAGCCTGAAGGCGCACTCTTCACCTTCAGCCATTCAAGGCATTGCAACTGGAATCTGAAAAAGAGAAAAATAGCCTTCGCAACAGAATGAATAAAGGGGCAGTAAAAATAAAACCCTTATTCAGCGCGGCCCTAAGCGCATAAGGCGGTTCGGTATCTGTTTTGCGGTAATCAATTATAAACTCATACCGACCGATACGCCTCGGATGGCAGCGATCCGAAAGGTCTGAAGCCGCACGCAAAGGAGGAATGATGAAATATCCAGTAACCCTGATACTGCTTGTTGTCTTTACAACTGCTTTAAACGCCCAGGAATTTCCAGAACCTCAGGAACCACCTCAGGCCGACCAGCTTCCCCGCTACGAAATCGGTGTGGTTCTGGGCCAGCCCACCGGCCTGAGCGGCAAATACTGGCTCGACCGCAGAAGTGCCGTGGACGGAGTGCTCGCCTGGTCCTTCTCTAACGGAGGAAGATTCGAAGCTCATGCGGACTATCTCTATCATCCCTACTATTTCGATGTACCCCAGGGAGACCTGCCTCTCTACATAGGAGCCGGCGCCGCCGTATATTTCAGAGATGAAACCACCATAGGTGCAAGAATTCCGGTAGGAATATCCTATATTTTCGCCGAAGCACCCCTGAGCGCCTTTCTGGAAATCGCACCCATAGTGGATCTGGTGCCCAGTACCGGATTCGGCATTTCAGGAGGAATCGGAATACGTTTCACAATCTGAATTCTTAGGGGAGGGCAGAAATAAGCGCCCTCTCCAAACCCTCCCCCCCTTCCCTCAAACTCTGTTTCAAGCACTACCCCGGTCACTTAATTATTTTTACTGAAGAACAGCACTGCATCCTTTCGGAGAGTTAATCAGAATGCCTAATGCTACATTCAGACATCTACTATTTACATCCACACTTCTGGTTTTTTCCAGCATCTCCCTGTCGGCCTCGGCAGATGAATCGGATGAGATCCGATTTTACAGAAGCAGATACCTTGTGGCGCTTCAGGGAGAGCAGGAAGGGTCCTACCCGAAAAACAGATTTGTAGTGACGGGTGATGTCTATATTCGGGAAGGCACAACCATGAAACTCTCGCCTGGCACTACAGTCTTTTTCAAAGCGAACACCCGGATAATTGTGGAAGGAAAACTTTTAGTTTCAGGAAATGACAATCAGCCTGTTGAATTCCGCAAACTTGAACCCGACCAGTATTTCTCTCAACCCCCCGAAAACCAGGATAACAGATGGGACGGTCTGTTTGTGTATGAAACGGGTTCGGTGGAAATCAAACACGCCGAAATTAACGGAAGCAAATACGGACTGGAGGCAGTCCCGGGAGCAGGCGATATCAGAATCCTTGAAAGCTCATTTCAGGACAACCGGTACTGGAATCTGAAAGTGAACGGTGAAATTGTGGACAAAGGGAATCATGCTGTGCTGAATTACCCCGGAGAAACCAGAGAGAACAACGACAAACCCGATGTAGTAATTACTCCACCGGAAAAATCATCCGGAAAAAACTTTCTCAGATATAGTGCGGTTGCGTTCACAGTGGCGGGATTAGGTGCGGGAATTTTCGGGCTGGTTCAAAACCTCCACCACTATGATCTTTACGACAGAAAACGCCCCGGAAGTGGAGCGACGACAGAAGAGGTGGACAGACATCAGAAGCTGCTCGAGGATGGCAGGAACATAGCCATTGCAGGTTTCTCCGCTGGTGCACTGGGACTGACGGGATTCGCTTTGACATTTACATTTTGATCGATTCAGAGGTGAATATGTACAGTAAGCTGTTTTTTTTCATTTCCGGCCTGCTGCTCTTATCCTGCAATCAGAAACTGGATAATCCCCTGTCCTCAAGTTACGATGGAAACTATGATCTGGATATCACCTGGCCGGATTCAGACACTCTGGAGCTCTTCAGATTCTACTCTATCGAATGGAACCCGGAAGGCGAAGAATACGATTCCTATGAAATCACAACCGAGCCCCAGGATTTGAAATGCGAAGAACTGTTCCGGAAAAATCGCACCGGCAGCAGTTCCGTGCTCTACTTTTCGTCGCTTTTCAGGGAGGGAAAAGTCACTCTCAAGGCAATCCGTCCTAACGGGAAAATCGACACGTACAGCTGTACGCTCAGCATATCGAACCCATTCTATCTGAAAGGCGATTCGCTGGGTGGAATAGAAAACGAGCTTGCGTTCAGAGTAGAACGAAAAGATCGGGGTCCTACAGACAATCTGGAACATGTCATCTGGGAAATCGATTCTAAAAGAGAAATGCTTCACCCCCAGGAACATTTCAAGTATACACCCACTCATACGGGAACACACAATCTCCTTGTCAGACTGGTTAACGGTGAATCGGATACGATAGAACTGGAAACTTTCAATCTGAAAATTCCCGGATACAGCCCGCAAATCGAAAAATTCTCTGCTGACAGTACAGTAGCGCCGGGGGAACAAGCGCATTTCACATTCTTTCTGTCTGATATGGATGAAGACAGCATGGCTGTTCTTCTGGTCAGAGGAAACGAGTCATTCAAGAGCAATTTTTTCTCCTATTCAGAAGCCAGGGCGGGATTGCAACTCGAAATGCCCACCAATTCCGCAGATTCTGTCGTATATATTACTGTTATCGACAAAAGCGGACTTGTTTCCGAGACAGAATCATGTACCGTTACTGTGGAATATCAGCAACCGGCCGTGACCTTTCTGCAGAGGACCATCACTGTTCCCACACATAAAGATTATGACATCTCCGTACTTTCACAAGATGCAGTCCGATACACGTGGTGGAGTCAGTCCGGAACCGTGGATACCACTACCACAGAACCGAAACTGAAAATCAGCAGTGCTGAAGAAATCACTGATACTCTGTATGTGACTGGAACAGACCTGCTTGATAACACAAGTTCTCCCGACACGCTGATCATCAGCTTCAGATCCCTCCCTTTCGATTTGCAGCTGTATTGTCCGGACAGTGTAGCTCTACGGAGCTGGACGACATTCAGAGCTTCTGTAACTGAAAACGGAACGGCAGTGGAGGGATGCACCTTTCAATGGGATTTTCACGACACATCTTCAATCACCAGCACACCTCTTGACAGCGATTCAGTCTCCGTTTACGTCAAAGACAGTGTGCCCTGGATTAGCTTTACTCTCAAAGGGTCTGTGAATGGAATAGAAATCCCAGAAATTACCCGTTCTGCCACAGTCCTGACGCAGCTTCCATCATGCGATTTCGACACCGACACTCTTGAAGCATTGGTACAGGAACCTATATCTGTTGACCTTGAATTTGAATACGGACATGAGTCACGTCCTGTACGATGGGTTTTCTTTTCGATAAACAACGGAGCAGCAGATTCCATACCTGCCCCGGACAACGGCAGCAGAATTTCAATTCCAGTTAGTTTCGATAGACCCGGGGCCCATACCGTAGAGGCATGGGTGAAAGATTCAGAAGATCTCATTTCACCTGAAAAGAGTGTAAGTGCAACAGTTTTATCTGACCGAGTGTGGTTTGAACCCTTGTCTGTAGATACATCTCTCTTTATAAATCAGACAATCGATTATGATATCCCGATTCACTACCCCGATTCAGAAGCATACGCTCTGACTATTATCTGGGACCAGGACGGGGACAGTGTTTATGAAAATTCAATTCCTGGTTCAACTATTCCCCTGGGGCCCTTTAGCGAACCCGGCGATCATTCGGTTCTGGTAAATGCGATCGGGAGTGCAAACGATACAGCACGAATCCCACTCAGAATCAATGTTTTTGTTAAGGAGGGGCGTCCAGTTGCAATCATCGACAGTATCAAAAACAGAGAGGATCCGGCTTTCTTCATCAACGACACAGCGGACATTCACATAAGTGTTACCGACAGCTTTGGGACCGTCTCAAAACTGCTCCTTTTTACAAATCAAAACGATGAGCCCGAAGATTCAATCATTCTCCTTGATAATGCTGATACCTGGTCAGGACGTTACCAATACCACCTTCCCAAAGCTGACACCGGGAAAACAGTTTTCAGAATTGTGGCCTTTGATAATGACAATCTTCAGTCGGATATTGTAAGCGATTCCATCGAGGTGATGCTTGGTGCACCCCAAATACGCGGCATTTTACCTGAAGAGGTATGGGTTGTGGATACGAACCGGTATAAAATAGAAGCTGAGGATCAGAACGGAGAGTTGAAACGCTTCCGGATCAGCTTCGATGACGGCCAGAACTGGAGTGAATCGGAAACCAACTTTTTTGATTACAGCTGGGACACCAGCAGCTCCGGAGTCAGAGAGGTTTTTGCACAGGTTATGGATGATGATTCAGTCTGGAGTAAGGATACGTTCCAGATCCGGGTGAACCTGGGTCGACCATGGGTGAGGGCTGCAAGCGACACCCTGTTCATACCCTCTTCAAACGGAGAAGTGGAATTTTCAGTGGAAAGCGGGGATACTAACGGATCGATTCTCAGATATGACTGGGACCGGGGAGCTGATGGCTCTATTCAGTCCTCGACTTCGGAACCCTCCCTTTACTATGATCTGGTTACTCCGGACGTTGCGGTAAAATGGGCTGTCGTAGTGACTGATAACCATCGTCTCGTTGCCGCGGACACATTCTGGGTCTATGCCGACAGCCGCCCCGAAGCAACTGTACCGAAATCTCCCGCCTACGATTCTTTAGTGAATGCCGGGACGGAGGTTGCCCTGCACTGGATTAACGATGACAAAAGGGACAAAACGAACACACTCTTCGAGATTGTCATCTGGGGCGGGTCGGAAATGGATACGACCAGAGTTCCCTTTACCCCCGGTTTGGAATACTTTTCCCATACTGAAGGAACAGACAGGTATTACTCCTACAGTTTTACACCTGACTATTCTGCTTCACGAACCGTATTTTGGAGAGTCGATTCAAAAGACTCCGTGGGAAATCAGACAACCGGCAGGCAGTCCCATTTTTATTATCTGAACAACTAAACATGGCGGCTTTGGCTGACATACCTTTGTTTTCCCAATATTACTCAGAGCCGGATTCTGGAGGCGCTCATGATCCGTCCGCTGGCGCAGTCCACCAGCCGCATATGGCACATGCGAACCGATCCTATATAATGAAGACGCGAGAATACGAGATAGTCGGCGCTGAGGAGCTTGCCAATTTTCGGATCGGCACTCTCGGGAGTCAAGCCGGTCAATTCGAGTGAATTCTCCTGCAGTATCTGCTCCAGTTTCTTGCGCTCGATCACGTTAACGGGCGCAATAGATACCGTTTTCTCGAGAGCTGATTCCCACAAGAAATCAGACAATGGACCAAGTGTTGTATCCTCCACCGCGAAAGGAGAGAGCACAAGTGTTTTTCCTTTCAGAGGAAGCTCTTTTCTGAAAACCTGCCGAAGCAAATCCGTGAGGCGCAGATCATAAAGTTCAACATTGTCCCCCGGATCGGATTTCACTCTGACCACCTTTGACGGAGGCAGGAGATAACCCAGATCTCTTGAGACTATATCAACTACGATATCGTCAAGACGGCGAGAATTGTAATTACTGCCTGTATGATGACTGACCTTCCCCGGGTCGGATTTGGTTCCTGCCCCGCTGCTCTCCCCTGTTTCACCGTAGTGAAGGAACACAAACTCTCCGCCGGTCAACAGAGCGGCCTGCCTGAACACAAACTCCCCCTTTAGCGGCAGACCCGATGCTCCAACACTCACAATTCTAACACCTTTTTCACGAGCTGTCCTCGAAGCCCAGAGGTAATTCTTCTCCGGATACCGGTCCACATGTGGTGGGGCATCACCCATCATGAAAACGAATTTTACCGCTTCCGGGTGCCACGCAAGACTGTCCATTGCGTACTGAAGGCCCGCGCAGATATCCTCCGGGGTGTCCCCGCCGCCTCTGGCCTGCAGCGGTTCCAGACGAAGCTGAAAGGTGTCGATGCTGGAAGTGAAGGGGTATCCCTTAACCAGAAAGGCGTCACCACGATCTCTGTAGGCAACAAGTGAAAAGGATGCGTCGGGTTTTGACGGATGGCTGACTATTCTTGAATGAATCGAAAACATGACATCCTTGAGCTGCTGTATTTCATCCCCCATGCTCCCGGTTGCATCAACCAGAAAGCAAATCTGAAGCGGCACCTGCTGAGGGAGGATTCTTTTACTACCAAGTTTCAACGTAACTGCCGGATCGGGAGATTTTTCTAGCTTTGATGTGACGCTGCCTGAAGAAACGGTAAAATTGGCGGAATGATAATCGTCCCCCAGATCCATTCCGGGAAAAAGCACCAATTCACCGCTGGCCGGCGTAGCGGCTTCCCAGCTGAAATCACCATTTTCAACGGTGACCGGAGCATTGTGAACAGGGTTATCATCCTTATCCACAACTCTGATAATGACCCGTTCATCCACATTCCAATTCTTCTTCAGAAGGGGTAGGTCGGTTTTTCTGCAGAACTCCTGATAGGAAAAGAATTCCTCATTGTCATTATGGGCAGCCGCCTTGACTTCCGCTGCCCTTGAT
This sequence comes from Chitinispirillaceae bacterium, assembly GCA_046538945.1. Lineage (GTDB taxonomy): Bacteria > Fibrobacterota > Chitinivibrionia > Chitinivibrionales > Chitinispirillaceae > JAEZKC01. The sequence goes on from JBKHHW010000015.1 coordinate 20,052, forward strand.
ATCCGCTCCCGGGGTTTGGAGGGAACCGGCCGCATTTCTTCAAAAACCAACTCGGAATCCCGACTTTTACTTTTCTTTAATTCGCGTTTTTTCCTACTCAGTTCTTCTATTCTTGCTTCAATATCTCTGTGTGATACCTCACCATCTTCTGATGGAACAGGCGAGTCTAAATAACCCACGACTTCCTCTTCAGAGCTGAAAGCTGTTCCGGATTCCTCACTCTCCATTGGTGCAGAACTTGGAATTTCAGGTTCCGTTCTTGATTCTTCAATTTCCTCTGTAATCTCACTTCTTTTCTCTTTCAGCCTACTTTTCTCTTCAGACTTGTCAGCGTCATCTGATACGGTGGAAGAAGCACCTCCGTAGAGTGGTTCGGAAGTATCGACCACTTTTTTCGAACAGGATACCAGCAGTATGCAAAACAGCAACATTGAAAACTTGAGTCTTTTCATAACGACCTCTCAAATTTTGGTGTGGGCAGAAGAAGCAGATTAAACATTGTATTCACATCCGGTCTATTTCTCTTTCGGCCCTCCACCGATATTGATTATGGGACAGAAAGAGGGTCCGTAACCATTTCTGATTATGTTGATAAGTCCGACCTGAATTCCTCTGATGTGCTCACAAACGTTTATCAGTCCCACCTGCAAACCGATGGCTCCACCACCAATGTTGATCAAACCGGTCTGCATAATCGCATCGCTGTAATCGGATTTATTCAGCATTCCTATCTGCAGGCCGTTGCACGTTTCTGCAAAATTTATGGTACCATACTGAAGTCCCATCATATTGTTACTCACTATATTGACAACTCCCATATCCAGGCCAGTCAGATTCTTATTTACACCCAGTAAAATGTTCCATCTGAAGCCAAGCACATCATCCTGAGGGGGAACTAGCGCCAGAGGAGAAATGAACGCAACCTGCAGGGGAGCTGCTCCGGACCTCTGCTCATTTGGCACATTCAAACCGCTGAACAGTGAAGCAGATTTCCGCACCGTACGTTCCGGTTCGGTATCAGCCGGAATATCCGCCACATCTTCCTGATCATCCATTCCCGCCAGACGTCTGGCCATTTTGCGCATCACCGGAAGGAGTTCGTCGATCTGTCCGGTGTGGTCATAGGTAATGCTTTCAAGCACTTTCCCCGTTTCGACACTCACCAGGCGGGCGGAAACAGAGTACGTCTTCCCCAACTTACTTATACTCCCTCCCACTACCTGCCTGACTCCAATAATTCTCCCGGCTTCCACGATACAGCTCTCATCCACACATCCAGTATTCTGATACCCCTGCTCCCTGAGAATCTCCTTCATCATCTCCCGTTCCACAAGGGTGAAGGTATCCGTTCTGAACAGTTCGGAGGCAAGTCTCTCAGACAACACCTGCGCTTCAGTGGTATCAACTCCCCTGGGAGCGAAATCGATAACCGCAATCTGCTCCCTGGCATCAAGAGAAAAAACAAGCACCAAAATCAGTATGAATTCTTTCACAAATAGCTCCTTTATATTTCACCAGCTCAAAATATAAATAAAGGGCCACATCACTGAAGTTTTGTGGCTCGATTTTGCGAAAACCGAAATACTTTTGAAGCTTCAGGAAGCTATATTAGCCGAATCGGATACATTCTGCGTTTCTACAATATCCGGAGCTGGATGAGATATCTGCAGAAAGTCATCTCCGGCAGTGTGAGAATGCTTTGGAGGGAACCATTTGAAATAAATGGACAGCATACAGGGGATCATAACGAGTGTCATGAGTGTAGTAAATGACAATCCATAAACTATAGCCCACGCGAATGCCTCCCAGAATTCCGACATTTCGGATCCGCTCTGTATTCCGAAGGTCCCGGGGTGCACATCGATGCTGATCCCAAATGCCATTGGAAGCAGTCCGAGAACGGTGGTGATAGCAGTAAGCAGAACAGGTCTCAGTCGGGTCTTTGCAGCTGTAACAATGGCTTCACTGGCCTGTATCCCCTCTTTGATCAGCAGATTCGTATAATCAATAAGCACAATGCTGTTGTTCACTGCTATTCCGGCAAGACTGATACAACCGATTCCGGACATTATTATTACAAAAGGATTTCCCGAAAGCAGATACCCCCAAAATACGCCGCCTAAAGACAAAAACACCGAAACCATTATGATTACGGGCTGACCTATACTATTGAACTGGACAACGAGGACGATAGCTATCAGAAAGAAAGCAATCATGAACGCCTGACCCAGAAAGTCCGTTGTATTCTTGCGCATTTCAAATCCGGCACCCTCATCCAGACGGTACCCTTGCGGATAGTTGATCTGATGCACGAGGCTATCAATTTCAGCCTGGATCTCCTTCTTATTCTGAATATTCGGTTTGAAATCGGCCCATATCCCCACGGATCGCTGCTGATTGCGGCGCTTGATCACTCCCACTGCCGCCCCGGGAGTTATGGATGCAAGCTGAGCTAAAGGCACACGCATGCCGCTGTTGTCCACAATGTAGAGGCGATTGAGGTCAGCGAGGGCATTACGGTTCTCATCGTTGTAGCGAAGGACAATATCGTACTCATCCTCTTCCAGATGAAACTTGCCGATAACCGAACCGTTTATTGCATTGCGTATAGTGGCCGCAATGGCCTGAACGCTCAGACCGTGATAAGCCGCTTTGGCCCGGTCCACAGTAACCGCGACTTCCGGTTTGGCAGCTTCATAGTCAGTTTCCACCAGCTTGAATTCCGAATATTTATCCAGTATCGAGAGAATCGAATCGGTATAGGCACCCAAAACCGCATAATCGCGCCCGACCAAATCAAAGGAAACATCATGTCCGGATGGTGGCCCCATTTCCTGCTCAACCACTTTCACCTGAGCCCCCACGAAGGATTTCAGTCTCGTTCTGAGCGAATCAACGGCAGTACGCCCCTTTATTTCCCTTTCATTATACGACTTGAAGGAAAGTCTTACAGAACCTTTGTTGAATTCCTCACCGCTTCCGGAGAATATTCCTCCTCCTCCGTCCTTCCCCGCCGTAGCCTGTGCATTGTCCAGAGAGGCCGGTACCGTGGAAACGATCTCCTCCACGGATTGCACATACCCGTCGGTTTTATCAAGCGGCGTTCCCTGAGGAAGCTCGATTGTCACAACTGCATCACTCGGGTCGGAGGAGACAAAGAAAATCCACTCCTTGCCGAAAAAATTGTACAACACGACCCCGATGATTACAACTGAGAATCCCGCCACCAGCACAGCCCAGGAGTTGTGAATCGCCTTTCTCAGGGTATTCTCATACCGATGCTGAAGAGCACCGAAAAAACCCCCTCCCGATGTCATTTTTCTGCGGTTCTCCTCATTGATACTCATGAACCGGGAACAAAAGACGGGATTTATAGTAAGCGCCACAAGAAGAGAAGCCCCGAGCACCACTATGACAGTAAGCGGAACATAGGCCATGAAATCACCCATCACATCCGGCATAAACATGATCGGGAAGAATGCAAGGCAGGTGGTGAGAGTCGAGCTGATAATGGGAGCCGCCACTTCTTTAGCCCCGTCCACGGCGGCCTGCCGTTTGTCTTTACCCATGGCACCGTGACGGAAAATGTTTTCCACAATGACAATGCCGTTGTCGACAAGCATTCCAAGCGCCAGAATGAGGCTGAAAAGCACCACCATATTCAGGGTCACACCCATGAATTCAAGAATGGTGAACGAAAGCAGCATAGAAAAAGGAATCGCCAGCGATACAAAGAATGAATTTACAAAACCCAGAAAGAAAATGGTCACCAGCATGACCAGTACAAAGCCGGTCAGCATGTTGTTCTCCAAATCCGCGATTATCTGCCGGATATAATCCGACTCGTCATAGGAGTAGTGCACCTGAGTACCGGCGGGGAATTCAGTCTGAAGCCTTTCTATCATCCGGCGGGCATCATCCACCACATCGATTATGTTCTCTCCGGATCTTTTGGTAAGAGAGAGTGTGATTGCGGGAGCACCATTGAACCTGCTGTATGTCTGCTGCCTGGCGTACGTGAAGGACACCTTTCCCAGTTCTCTCAAAGGCACTTTCACCGGCCCCGAATGGACAATCACATCCTTGAACTGAGCAGGATCACGGATTTCGGAATTCACCGCTATGGAATAATTTCTCGAATCGTTCTTCAAAATTCCGCCGGGAATGGAGATATTCGCCAGCTGAACCGCACGGGACACCTCATCCAAGGTCAATCCGTAGTGTTCAAGCTTGACCGGATCCAGCTCGATTGATACTTCCTTTTCCAGATTCCCCGCGATTTCCACATCAAGCACGCCCTTGACCCGGCGCAGTTCATCCCGGAGGTCACGGGCCGTACGGTCGATAATTTCCAGATCGTCGGGATGAGAAAGCGCGAAGATAAAAACCGGGAAACTGGAGGTGCTGAGTTCATTGACTGAGGGGCTCTCGGCATCCGCGGGGAGCCTTGGCTTGGCCCTGTCAACCCTTTCCTGTATTTTCCTCAGTGCGGCCTCAACGGACACATCGGAAGCGAACTTGGTGAATATGTGGGAAAGGCTCTGCTGTGAAGAGGAAGACACCTCCAAAAGACCCTCCACGCCATCAATCTCCTCCTCGATGACTCTTGACACCAGGTTTTCCACCTCTTTTGCTCCGACCCCCGGATAAACCGTGGTGACAAACACATAAGGCTGCTTTATTTCCGGACTGGATTCGCGGGGGAGACGAATGTATGACAACACACCCGCGATAATAATCAGAAGCGAAAAAGTGAAAACCGCAGCGCCTTTACTTACCAGAAGTCTGATCATTAGTTCTCATCCTGTCGTTTGGACTTGTTCCGGTCCACCACAACCGGTGAACCATCGGCGACCAGATGGTAACCCGCCACAATAAACCGCTCCCCACTAGCCAGACCGGTTTGCACCAATACCGTGGAGTCTGTCTGGGGACCGAGACTCAGATAGCGCCTGCGGGCCTTACCCTGATCATCCACAACCATCACCGAATTCCGGACTCCCTCGTTCTGAACAACATGAACCGGTACAACAACCGCATTCTGATATTCCCTAAGCTTGAGCCGGACCCGGCCGGTCATGCCGGATTTGAGGAAACCATCAGCATTGTCCACATGAATCTCGGCTTTGAACTTCTTGCTTTCAGGAGAAGCCTCCTGAGCGATTGACTGCACTTTACCCTTCCAGATTCTGCCGGGAGATATGTCCAGTGTCAATTCAGCTTCCCCGTTTTTCCGGATAAGGGCCATATCTGACTCAAGAAGCTCCACACTGATTTTCATTTTGCCGTTTTGCGCGACAGTGAAAAGCGGACTTCCCGGAGGCAGTTCCTGATAGGGTTCTATGAACCTTGATGCAACCACTCCGGAAATAGGTGATATGGCCAGAGCTCCCCGGTAGTTTTTCTCCGCATCGATGCGGCTGTTTTTGGCGGACAAATAGGATAATTCGGCTTTGTCGACCGCCAGTTGGGAAGCATTGCCGTCCTCTAAATGCCTGCGAAGCTGCTCAAGGTTGCGCTTTGCCACCTTCTCCTGAAGACGCACGGTCTTGAGAAGAGAAAGTGCCTTATCCGAATCAATACTGGCCAGTGATGCCCCTCTTTTAACTCTGTCCCCTTCACGGACTTTCAGCTTTTCCACTCTGCCTCCAGAATAACACACCAGGTGAGCCTCTCTGATTGCCTTCAGGCGCCCGTAGTAGGTTACGTATTCTGTAAAGGCGGAAGGGTTGACAGTATCAACCTGCACGGGAACCGGCTCCTGGACCTTTTCCTTCCTGCTGGTCTTTTCTTTTGCACAACCGACACCCAAAACCAGAAGTCCCGGTAGTAATAAAATGCACATCTGCTTAGTCATTTTCATAGACAGGCAACCCCATTGCTATTCTGAGAGAAGCAACAATCAACATTTTCTGTATCTTCAACGCTTCATATTGGTGAGCAGCGGTTCTGTACGCTTCATCAGCCTCCAGAAACGATGCGATATCCGAAAGACCGTCGGAATAATCCCTTTCGATTTGAGAAAGCGCCTTCTGAGATGCTTCAACCTGCAGCGCCACAGCCTCAAGCTGAATATCCGCCGCTTCAAGCTGACTCCGTGCCTCTTTAAGCTGAATCCTTTGCTCCCGTTCCATTTTCTGCACTTCCAAACGTGCCATTTCCGTTTTGTGCACCGTCTGAAGGAACTGGGAACGGGTCCGCCGACCGTCAAAAATATTCCACGAAAGCTGAAGACCGATACTGTAGTTGAAAAAATCGGGATCGAAGAATTTTTCAGGTTCAGGATTCGAGGGAAAAAAATCCGCTCCCGGAGGCACTGAATCGGGACTGATCCCCATTCCGTCCAGCACTTTTTCTGTCAAACCGGACGTGTCGATGCTCATGAACTGGTTGTTAACCGAACCAACCAGATAAATTGATGGGAAACGGCCAGAATTGATAAGTGTCTGCTGTTGAGACATCATTTCGATCTCAGATCGTTTCAAAGCCAGCTGCAGGCTTGATCCATCGTTCTTTTCTTCCGGAGGCTGAGAGAGAGAGCCCTGCTGATCCAGAAGCAACTCCATACCACTCCCCGTATCCATCCCGACCGAAAGGGCAAGCCGGCGAAGAGCAGTTCTTCTCTTATTGGCGGCTGCAACGATCTGAGCTTTGTCACCCAGAGCCAGAGCTTGAACCCGCAGGTAATCCCCCTGAGCGATCTGGCCGGCGTCGTATTCCACCTGCATTTTCTGAAGAAGACGCTGTGAGCGTTCGGCTGCATTCTGAGTGATGATTTCGTACTGCTGTGCGGAGTAGGCATCCGCGAACTGAGACATGACCGAGATGTAGAACTGGTCTTTCTGAAGCCGTTTCATATCGGAAAGCGTGCTTTCCTGCAGTTTGGCCATCTTAAGCGCACTGCTAACCTTGCCAAAAGTAATCAGCGGCTGCTTCAGATTAAGCGACCAGTTGAACGTATAGCCGTCTATGCGGTCGATGCCTTTCATCGGGCTGGCTTCACCGGCAGATGCAGACTGGAGGGTCTGTGACACCAGAGACTGAGATGCGTAAGCGGCAGAGCTTGAAAACGAAAGAAAAGGATACGCCTCCGCCCGGTAGATATCCACTTCTGTATGCCCGGCATCGGCCTGCGCATCTATGATCGCAAGATCATATGACCTGCCTTCGCAAAGAGACATCAGCTGTTCAAGTGAAAACCTCCGTTTCTGAGTATCACTTTCTGCTGTTACTGAAAAAGTGATTAAGATACAAAAGAGAAGAAACTTCCCAAGAGCCGATTTCATATATCCGTCTTTCGATTTTTCAGTATTTTGGTGAAGCTGATATCTAAAAATCATCTGGTTTTTTGAGAGAAGAATATAATACATTGCAGTTTATAATCATATGCGGCTTATGTTAGTTTTTTCTCTCATTTGTGACCGAATATTTCCACATTTCAGTTTTCATTATTATATTTAATTCCATGTTGCCGTATATACTGATAATCGAAGACGAAAAGTCCATAGCAGATACAATCGTTTATTCCCTCAAAAATGACGGGTTTCTGCCTATATGGTGCAGTACAGGCCAGAAAGGCCTTAAAGCCATACAGGAGCATGATTTTTCCGTTGTTGTTCTTGATGTGGGTCTTCCGGATATAAGCGGACTGGAAATCTGCAAAAAGATCAGATCCGTGTCCCGCGTTCCCATCATCTTCCTGAGCGCCAGGTCCGATGAGGTCGACAGAGTTGTGGGACTGGAGATCGGCGGCGATGACTATATGGTGAAACCGTTCAGTCCCAGGGAATTATCCGCCCGGATCAGAGCGATTCTGCGCAGATCCGAATCCCAAACTATCCAGACCCTCCAAACCACCAATCCACTGGATCCCTTCCAAGTGGACGATGAGAAAAAAAACATCCGCTATTATGATATCCTGCTGGATCTCTCAAAGCAGGAATTCAAAATTCTCACCGTGCTGCTCTCTCATCCAGGACGCGTCTACTCCAGAAGCGAACTGATGAACGCTGCGTGGGACGAACCGGGCTACAGCTGCGACCGCACAGTCGACAGTCACATCAAAATGATCAGATCCAAGCTGCGCTGTGCCAATTCCCAATCAGCAGACCCCATCGAAACCCACCGCGGATTCGGCTATTCGCTACGGCTCAGCAGCTGTACTGCTGTCTCCTGATCGCTATGAAAATCCGCACCCGTCTGATTATCGGTTTTCTTCTGATCACCGGAGTGAGCTTCTACTATCTGACCGACTGGATAGTGAAGGAGCTGCGTCCCCATTACCTCAAAGCCATGGAGGAATCCCTTGTGGATACGGCGACACTTCTCGCTGCCTCGCTTTCAAAACAGAACAGCTCCGGAACAATCGAAACCGAAGATCTTGAAAAGACCATCAGTTTGGCTCAACAAAAGAAACTGAATGCGAAAATCTACGATTTTCTGAAAACCGAAATGGACCTGAGAGTCTACATCACCGATCTTAACGGCAAAGTAATCTTCGATTCTAACAACAGCAGGGATTCAGGCGAGGATTACTCGAGATGGATAAACATCTCCCGTACTCTTCAAGGCGACTATGGTGCACGCTCCACCCGCACAGACGAAAACGATCCGAACTCCTCAGTACTGCACATCTCTTCCCCTATAGAGCAGAACGGCGAAATGAGGGGTGTTCTGACCGTCGCAAAACCCACCACCAACATCATCCATTTCATCGAGCAGGCACAGAAACGTCTGAAGACAACTGTAATCATCGCAATCGCAGGCGTTATTCTCTTTGCCACTCTCCTTTCACTGTGGGTGACTGAACCGATGCAGCGCCTTACCGCCTACGTCAGAAATGTCCGTAAAGGAAAGCATTCTCCCCGCCCCAGACTTCACGCATTAGGGATACTGGGCAGAACCGAGGTGGATGAACTTGGGGACGCTCTGATACAGATGCAGGAGACCCTTGAGGAGAGAAAATACGCCGAACAGTATGTGCAGAACCTGACACACGAGATCAAGAGTCCTCTTTGTGCAATCAGAGGCGCCGTGGAGCTCATTGATGACAAAATGCCACCTCAGGACAGAACAGCTTTTCTCCGCAACATCAAAAGCGAATCTGAAAGAATTCAGATCATTATCGACAGGATGCTTGAACTGGCGAAAATTGAAAACAGAACGGAACTGCAGTCCATTGAGAAAGTCTCGATTGCAAGGCTCCTGAAGAAAACAACAGAACCGTTCAGAAGTCAGCTTGCAAAAAATGAAATCGACCTGAAAATGATTGTGACTGAAGACCTGTTTATTAGTGGTGAGGAATTCCTTCTTTATCAGTCATTGACAAATTTACTTCAGAACGCAATCGAATTTTCGCCTCAGAAAAGCTCAATCACCATCGAAACGGCCAATGCAAAAGGCAGAGTCATCATCAGAATCAAAGACGGGGGAAGCGGGATTCCCGATTACGCCCTTTCACGGGTGTTCGAACGGTTCTATTCTCTCCAAAGGCCGCAAACAGAAAAACGCAGCACCGGACTTGGACTCAGCTTCGTCAAAGAGATAATCGAACTGCATGGCGGAACCGTCACTTTGAACAACAATGAACCCCCTCCCGGAGCTACCGCCACCATAGAACTGCCCTCACGCTGACCTCTTCACAAACATTTCACTTTCTTTTCACGCTACCTCCATCAAGAATCCACTCTGGTGTAGTATGTTTACTAGTGTGAGATTCACTGAACACAGCATCAAACAACGTTTTAAACTTATGGAGGGAAAGGATGGAGACCATGTCACTAGTGGAAAAGACATCAGACCGGATCAGAAGTTCAATCATGGTAAAGGCATTGGGGATAGGATTCATAATACTGCTGCTCCTTATACCAAGCTCCATGGTGAGCCATCTGGTCCGGGAACGCAAAAACAGCTATGATTCCGCAATCAGGGAGATAAGCGCCAAATGGGGTCAGGAACAGACCGTTACGGGACCATTCATCACCATACCCTTTGAATACACCACAACCCAATCAGATGGACAGCCCTCCACCGTGATACGACACGCGCATTTCATGCCCTCCAAACTCAGCATTACAGGGAAAGTCGAACCAATTGTCCGCAACCGCAGCATATACAAGGCTATTCTTTACAGCACAGATCTGGAAATCTCAGGTTCCTTTGACAAACTCGAGTTGGAAAAACTGAACATAGCTCCCGAAGACCTGCTCACCGAGGATGCGGTCCTCTGCATGGGCATAAGCGATCTCAGGGGAATAAAGAAGGAAGTGAAATTTAGCTGGGATCAAGAGGACGCAGTGGCGAGCCCGGGAGTTCCGGTGCATGATGTAATCACCTCGGGTGTCAACATTCCCCTGCGGATATCGGAGGAGGAAATCGCAAACAGTCACGATTTCAAGGTTTCACTTTCACTGAACGGCAGCAGTGTTCTGGACTTTGTTCCTGTAGGAAAAACCACGGAGGTGAACATCACCTCCCCCTGGGCAAGCCCCAGTTTCGACGGTGCATTCTTGCCCGTAGAGAGAAGCATCACCGAAAAGGGCTTCGATGCACACTGGAGCGTTCTTGAACACAACAGAAACTTCCCGCAGCAGTGGGTTGATCGGGGATATACCCAGAACTCCCAGTTCGGCTTCAAGATGATCATTCCGGTAGATTTTTATCAGACCGTCACCAGATCTGTCAAGTATGCGATGCTTTTCATAGTGCTCACATTCGCAACTTTCTTCACAATAGAAATACTGAAGGAGTACCGGGTCCACCCGATCCAGTACATCCTCATCGGACTCGCCCTGATCCTCTTCTACTCCCTCCTGCTCTCTTTTTCAGAACGCATAGGCTTCGGACACGCATACTTTGTAGCGTCCTCCGGCATAGTCCTGATGATTTCACTCTACTCTCTCACCATCACCGGAAAAAAGTTCTTCGCCGGTCTCATCGGTGCGGTATTAGGCGGCCTTTACGGATTTCTCTATCTGCTTCTCCAGCTTGAGGACAATGCGCTTCTTCTGGGCAGCGTAGGATTGTTCGTAGTCCTTGCTACCTTCATGTTCATCACCAGAAACATCGACTGGTACCAGATCGGCAGGAGAGCACCGATGCCGGAAGATGAACTCTGAGGTCAACGGTTCACGTCAAAACATAAAGGGGATAACCGAAATGGGGTTACCCCCTATTTCTTTCCATATCACCTGTGCCACACCGGTTAAATTTAGTCCTGGAATACCAGGAACAAAAAACCGCTCCCTCTAGCGGGTAAGATGATGGTATGGAGAGATTTCCAGAAAATCGGTTGGAGCGTACCATAAAAAAAACGGCCTCAATCCGAAGACTAAGGCCGTCCGCTTTTAGGGAGTCCCCGGCGGATCTAAAATACTTCAGCGGATCTCGCCGGAGGCTCCCATTAGTTTGTCGCTACTAATAGGATCACCTCCTTTCTACAGGGTGCTAATGGCCGACAGCCCCCCTGCCAGGCTGCCTGGCTCTACCCTATCTATAATAAGAATAGTACACGTTACCCCAAAAGGGCAAACTTTTGTGACAATCGCATGGTTTTTCCTTATATTTTAGAGTTGAATGTTTTCACAGCCAATCAGAAAGGAATCACCATGCTGAGTAAAAAGTTCGCACTGGCATTAGGTTTTGTTGTGATTTTTTTGGGATCAGTCCGGGCATCCGGGGATATGAGTCTGAATCTCGATGATGGCAGGGAGGTGCTCCTGCACGAAGACAGTACCTGGAGTTTTGCACAAGAAACGGTTCTGGAAGGAAAGCAGGATGACATCTACATCACTCTCAGCGATGACCGGATCGTTTGGCTCAAGGCGGACAACACCTGGACCTTTACCAAAACCCAGCCCAAGAGCAACAGGCCTGATGTCTACCCCTCACTTGCGGTAGTGGGAAAATCCACCCAGCCAACTCTCGACGGGGCGGTTGATTCAGCAAAGCAGAATGCCTTCCAACAGGCGGCCAAACAGCTGAGAAAATTTGCTCCAGCCAAGGCCAAGGATGTCGACAAGTACATCGCGGCCTGCATCGAACGGGAAATCGGAGAAAACGGAGTGGAAGTTGTGTACAACCCCAAGTGGAAGGCGGAAGCGAAAATCAGCCTCACCAGCCAGCAGGTGAGGGCGGTAATGGATTGCGTGCACGATCAGTTCTGATTTAAGGATGTATGTACTGTCAGGTCCTTTGTTTCAGGCGGGCCGTTTTTACAGATATCAGGTTTCCACAGTAGAGATGCTGAATCTCCAGAGAGGAAGTCTGTTTCAGGGCAACTATGGCAATTGTTACGGCTAACCAAAACAGAGCTCATATTTCGACTCCGAGGATCCTGACAAGTCTGCGACGTCGGGACTCAGTATGAGTGGGCCGATCCGAAGATATGGGGCCGCGGATATCAAATTACCGATAACGGGTTTCAGAGTTCGTAAAGTTCACAGTCCGAGAGAACCCGGTATCCGGAACTCTCCACGGTGGTCTTCACAAACTCGTAATCCTTCACCTCCATGCACAGCACCGCTTCACTGCGGGACTCAATCACGAAGCCGTAGGCATCGATAATGTTGACGCCCTGCTCAGAGAGCTTTTCGGTAAGCTGGTAAAGTCCCCCCGGGCGGTCCTCAAGGCTCACCGCGAGCACTTTCTTTATCGCACAGGCAAGCCCCTGCTCCGAAAGCGCCAGATGCGCCTTGCGGGGATTATCGACCAGTATTTTCACAATCCCGTAGCTTTCCCTGTCCGCAATCACGATTCCCCGCATGTTGATCTCATTCTCGCTCAGAATGCGGGTTATTTTCTGAAGCCGTCCGGGCTTGTTCTCCACAAATATATTGATCTGCTCTGCCATATTTCCAATCCTTTTGATAATTCAACTGAACCTGTTATCAATAACCCGTTTTGCCTTTCCCTCCGAAACAGGAAGGCCGCCGGGTTCGTGAAGCTCGATTACCGGGTTGATAGTTATTGATGCCTTGAGCTCCTTGCAGATCCGATTTTTAAGATTCTCAAGAAAACTGAAATCTCCGGTAAACATTTTTGAATAGATTTCCGTTTTGACTGTAAGCCTGTCAAGAGACCCGGCTTTTTCTATTACAATCTGGTAATTCGTTCCCACCTCCGGCACTTTCATAATGACTTCCTCGATTTGTGAAGGGAATACATTGACTCCATTCACAATAAGCATATCATCGGAGCGTCCCTTGATACGGGCGATTCTACGGTGAGTTCTTCCGCATTTACACACTCCTTCACACACCCTTGAAAGATCCCGCGTGCGGTAGCGCAGAAGAGGTGTTGCCAGACGGGCAAGAGTTGTGAACACGATTTCGCCCTCCTCACCGTCCTGAAGAACCTCTCCGGTAAAGGGGTTTATCATCTCCATCAAAAAAGAATCCTCCCACACGTGCATCCCATCCTGGTACACGCACTCGAACGCCACACCCGGACCGTTCATCTCGGAAAGACCGTAGGAGTTGTAGGCACTGATTTCAAGAGCCGCCTCGAGCTTTTTCCGCGTCTCCTCAGAATAGGGTTCCGCACCCAGAAAAGCTTTTCTGAGCTTGAGCTGCGAGCGGGATATTTCATTGGGAGCAAGCTGCGAAGAAAGATGAAGCAGATAGCTTGGGGTTGCATGCAGCACAGTGGTTCCGAAATCTTTCATCAGAGAAAGCTGGCGTTTGGTGTTGCCCGAGCTCGCCGGAATAACCAGAATCCCGACCCGTTCCGCCCCGTAGTGAAACCCCAGTCCGCCGGTGAAAAGACCGTAGGTGGTCATGTTCTGGAACACATCCTCCCGCCCGACTCCGGTCATAACAATGCAGCGGGCCATAAGCTCGGTCCAGTTGTCGATGTCCTCCCGGCTATGATAGATAACCGTGGGGATCCCTGTCGTGCCGCTCGAGGTATGAAGACGGATGCACTCCTTTCTGTCTGTAGCAAGGAGACCGAAAGGGTAGGCCTCTCTCAGATCGTCCTTTGTAGTGAAGGGAATTTTTTGGAGATCATCAAGAGTGCGTATATCATTTGCGGAGCTGATCCCCGCCTTCGAGAGCCGGCGCTTGTAAAATGGGGTCTTGAGAGCGCTGTCCACCGTTTCTTTCAGACGTGCAAGCTGCAGCTTTTTTAAGGATTCCCGATCCATTGTTTCGGCCGGTTTGTCCCAGTATGTCACCTCCATTGCGGGTTCCTTCGGAAAAGTTTGCAGGTCTTCATGATTGAACCGATGAATCTAAACTAAAAAAAGGGTGGAGGAGTTACAACCAGAAGAGCGGAGGATTTGGGGGGAGTAACGTTTTTCACTTTTTTCCCCGGCAGACCGCCTGAGAAGATTATGCCCTTCGACTTGCTCAGGATTATGCTTCGACTGCGAGGACGCGCTCAGCATGAACGGATGGAGCGACTTTCCTCTGAATCAATCCAATTTATCGGGTTGAACATTGAACGTTGAACACTGAACGCTTCAACCCCCATTCCCCACAATATCCCAACCTCCCAAAGCGTAAAAATGTTTCCATTCTTCACCAGAAAGGACAACTATAACCTATGCCTCTCACATTCGCCCACCCGGCACCGGCGGTTCCACTCAAAAAAGCGGGGCTCATGCTATCGCCCCTCGTTGTGGGAAGCATCATGCCGGATTTCGAATTCTTTTTAACCATGTCGACCAGCAAAGTGATCGGTCACTCACTTTTAGGAATTTTTCTTTTCTGCGTCCCGATCGGATTGATCACACTTTTTATATTTCATAAAATCCTGAAGTATCCGCTTCTCTCGATTCTGCCACACTCCCATCAGGCCAAACTTCTGCCCGTGGCGAGGCAGTTCTCCTTCAGAGGACGGGGAAGATTACTCAATATCGTGGTATCGCTCATGGCAGGAGCCGCAACTCATATTGCCATGGACTCCTTCACGCACCACAACGGGATTTTCGTACAGATGATGCCCTTTTTGTCCGCGCCTGTTTTCATTCTTCAGCAGGGAACCATAAGAGTCTATTTTCTCCTGCAGTATATCTTCAGTATCTCCGGAACCGCGGCCGTGATCTACTGGTACTGGTCCTGGTACAAGGGAAGCCCCAGTCTTCTTTCCAGAATTCCCCAGCACCCGCTGCTCTTCTGCTCCAAACACAAGGCCCGGATCGGGCTGTCGATCAGTACCTTTTCGCTGGGCGGAGGCCTCTCCTTTGGACTGATGACCGCTCCCGGCATAAGAACAGTGGAAGCCACAAAAGTGTTTCTCACCAATTCCGTGATCGCGACCGGAACAAGTCTTCTTTTCGCGCTGATCACTTTCGGAGTTCTGTGGCACCGGTTCGTTCCCAAACACAGAAAAGAGCACTTCACGAAGGGATTACTCAAGGGGCAAGTAGAATAATTTTTCAGTGATTCTGTTCGTACAAATCTGAGAGGCGGGCTATATAAGTCCGTCCTTTTCTTTTCCTCCCCATTTCCTTATCTTCACCAAAAGTCGTCAAATCACCATTTATATAATTCCGGGCTTTCTAAACAACTATATTCCTTTAAGCTTCATAACTGATTTACCCAAACAGGAGCTTGAATATGCTGAAGACAATCGCTCGGATAGCTCAAGGACTATGTGACAGATCAAACAAAATCGATCCTTCCCGATTCAATGACCCCGTAGCATCAAAGACCGACTGGCAGCCCCTCAAGGGGGGTGGTGCGAACTTCAAGACGCACAATCTGAAAGCTGAAGCCCCGGACAGATTGGTGTACAAAGCCTCCATTGGTGCCCGTCTTTTCTATCTGGCATTCCTGCTGAGCGGGCTGGCAATGGTGATATTCATCACTCCCATAGCCGTTGCGAACCTGAAGGAACATGGCCCGGAAATGCTGCTGCCCTCAGTAGTAGGCCTCATCTTCACTATTGTGGGAGCTCTAATTTACCGAAATGGAACCAAGCCGATAGTGTTCGATAGGCAGAGAGGTTTCTTTTGGAGAGGGAAAACTCCGCCTGACCAGATACTCAGAAAAGAAACCCTCAGGGATTGGGCGAGACTGGACGATATCCATGCGCTGCAGATACTGCGGGAAAGCATCGGCAAGAGCGGCAGTTCATCCTACAGATCTGTTGGAAACCGAGAAGTAAGCGGCGGAAACTTCAGCTATGAACTCAATCTGGTTCTCAAAGACGCAAGCCGTGTCAATGTGATCGATCACGGAAGTGTGAAAGAAATTCGGGAGGATGCGGAATCGATCTCCAGGTTTTTGGGTGTACAGGTGTGGGATGCAGCATGAACGTTGTGACGTTCACGGTTCAGGGTTCGGCCTTGACTTATTTATCTGGC
>JBKHHW010000081.1:0-13062 GCA_046538945.1 Chitinispirillaceae bacterium
TGCAAGGGGTGGAAAAACTGCTGCAAGGGGTGGCTCCGGAGCTGCAAGGAGAGAGACCTCTGCTTCAGGAACAGGTTTATGCATCGGTGGAAAATCTACTGCAGGGGATAGTTCCAAACTTATGCAGAGAAGTTTCCGATTACAGAGGGTTATCTGAATAGAGTGGATATTTTCGGGTGTTTACAATGAACGTTCGTGTGTGTAAGTGGTTGAATTAATTGGAGAATGTTGTCCCGGGAGGTGGTTCGTCCCGGAGTTGCACCGATTTTCCTGCACCTCCGGGAACATTCCCCAGCCCCGTAAACCAAAAAAAAGGTCGGGAACCCATTCCCGACCAAAACCCTCCAAACTTATCCTGAAATTCCTCTAGGCCACCTTTTGCTCCCTCTCCGTCCGCGGACCGCTCAGAATCGGCCTCAGCCCCATCAGAAACCTCTTGAACCCGTGCTCTCTTGTCAGCGGAACCGACACCCTGGCAAGCGGGCCCGCTTTGGGAAGCCCCCAGAGCGTCCCAGACGGAACGTCCCTCGACACCACCGTACCGGCCTGGATCACCGCCCCCGCCCCGATCTTCACGTTGGGCATGATCACGCAGTGAGGACCGATGAACACATCCCTGCCTATATGCACCGGTCCGGCATCCTTGGAGGGACGGCGAGGCCCCCAGTACAGATGGGCAATTATGCTGGTCCTTATACCGATGGTGACATTGTCCTCTATGGTAACCACTTCAGGATGAACCTCATCAATATAGACATACTGACTTATCCATACGTTTTTCCCTATAGTAACTCCCCTCAGTCTATGAAGTCCGGGACGAATAGAATAGCCACCAGGTGCCGAATAAGCTACTTTCCGCAGCAGTCTCTGTAACATCTGATTCATTATTACACCTCAATCAGTTGCTGTTTAGTGAACTATTCCGGCAGTCTAGACTGTGTCACACCGGAGTTTATTTCCACAAAACCGCAATCGCCGTTCCATCTCCTGTAACCGCTTAGACTTATACTCAGAAGGTCAAGCAACTTATATGCACTCTGAGTCACCAGATCATCCACGCTGGCCGGATTCGAATAAAACGCGGGAACAGGCGGACATATCACCGCCCCCGACTCGGCCGCCGCGGTCATAAGCCGCAGATGCCCAAGATGAAACGGAGTCTCCCGTACACAGAGAACAAGCCTGCGCCGCTCCTTGAGCATCACATCCGCCGCGCGGCTGATGAGCGTGTTGCTGTAGCAGTTGGCAATTGCCGAAAGAGTCTTGATCGAGCAGGGAACCACCACCATCCCGTCCACCGGAAACGATCCGCTTGAAAAGGGAGCCGCCAGATTCTCATTATCGTAAACACAGTGTGCCAGTTTCTCCACGTCCTCTCTGGTATAGGCAGTTTCAAGCCCCAGTACCCTGAAAGCCGCATCGCTTACCACCAGATGCACCTCCGCCTCCCCCTTGAGAAGCTCAAGTAACTTTACGGCATGGATTATCCCCGATGCGCCGGTTATTCCCACCACGATTCTCTTATGCAAAATTGTTCTCCCGATCAGTATTTTATTTTCAGAATGAAATTCCTGTAATACCCGTCGACACAGGCAAACCACTCCCTCTCGCTTACCAGATGCGCGTCGATGTGATGCATTCCCCTGCGGGCCCACCTGTAATGGCCGCCCTCAAGAACCGGATTCCCATCGAATGGCTCCTCTGCGTACTCATCCCTGCTCAGATTCACGATTCTGAAAGCATTGAGTTCTCTGCCGTAGGTAGGGTCACAGTCCTGAGCAAACCAGTAACGCTCTCCTCTGTACAAAGGAATCCTGCCTCCCGGCCGTGCCCTGGAAGCATCATTGCGCACGATCGGACTTGCCGGATGCTCGGTGTACTCCCCCTTGAGACTGTCCGCATAGAAAAGCCGGGTCGTGCTGTGCGTTCTGGGCTCAGAATTGGCAATAATCCACCACTGCCCCTCGTGCTCGAAAAGTACATGATCCCCAAACTGCCCCTCAACCAGCACCTGCACCATCTCCCAGTTGTAGGGAAACGCATTGGCCCGGTAGAGCATCAGCTTGCCCGATTCCGCACTCTCGGGAATCATATAATATTCACCTGCGTGAAGAAATACCAGGGGATAGGAAAGGTGAAACGACTCGTTGAGCACGATTCTGCGATAATGCCACTCTTTTCCATCCCGGCTTTCCGCCAGACCGATATCCCCCTGGGCGGACAGGGAGTTGAGTACCTCGAAAAACATGTACCACACGGAATCCTTTCTGATCATGAAAGGATCGGCCACAAAATCCGCCTTCACATCGGTTACCTGAGCCGCCGTCAGCACCGGATTTCTGATAGAGTCAGGATCGGACAGATCGAACGGAGTCTTTCCCGTATAGATACCTATTGACCAGCTGTTCGTCTTATGAGTGGAAACCCTGGATGCATTGGTGTAGAGCAGCGGCAGACCGAACGCCACCACCGCCAGCGAAAAAATGCCGATAACCAGGCGACGCTTGCCAAATCTCATCTTTTACCCCCTCAGGAATGAATAACCGAGCCGATCCTTCCGGTCATCTGGAAAAGCCTGAAACAGCGGTTCATCAAACACACATTCTGCATTTTCTGGCGAATCCGGGATCCGTGAAAATCGACCAGTCCAAGCCGGGAGAGCACTGACTGCAGCTGATGATCCTCCGCCCCCGGCACTCCCACCGATGTACCCCGGAACACAGGACTATCCCGGTGTGCAATACTTTTTACCCTGAATACAAAGGCGTGAGGATTGCTGCTGGGAATACCCGCATAATCCAGGTACGGCCCGTCCTTCGCCCTCTTTCCCGCCACAAGCTCTCCCTCGAGCACTATTTCCGAATCAGTAGGGACCTCAAGATCCACTGTTTCGCAGCGGACAAGCTCAAGTGGCTTCTGCCTCAATGCTCCCGCCATGGAGTACTCATCGACATCTGACGGAAAAGCCGCCCCCGCCGCCATCACCGCCAGCTCATCCACCCCTATACAGACCGCCATCTCCAGAGACTGCCCCCGCTCTTCGGCTTTCTTCATGTGCATGGCCAGATGACTCGCGGGCGACACACTCACTGTAGCCTCCTGTTGTGATATCACCTGCATCCTGTATACGCCTATGTTCCGTTTTCCCGTGAAGGGGTCTTTGGTCACATTGAGATGCCAGGTGCCCATAAACCTCCCCCCGTCTATTTCACTCCACCAGGGGACCGGAAAACGGTACAGATCAACACCTTTGCCTCTGATCCGGTTCTGGAATGCCGGGACACGACCGGTAATAACCTCCGGCTGAACCGGCGACCTTAACCTCTGCCTCATGACGGATACAACCGCTTTACGACCCGTTTCGGGCGGCAGCCCCAAAGCTACTGCTATATGAGAAAGAGTCCGCTGCCCCCCGGTGAAAATCTTGTGACCGGGATAATCTTTAACATCCTGAAAAAGAAGCGCTGTACCGGCCCTGCGGGTCAACCGGCCGATTTCGTATTTCCAGTCAACCTGTTTCCTGACAGTTTCGAGCAGACCGTGCTTTTCCAGCTCTGTAATGAAAGTGCGCAGCTCCATTTTTCCTCTGCTGAATACAGCTTGCTAACTACCCTGGTTCTCTATGTTCGGACTGTCGAGTGCTATGCGCTGATCAAGTTCCGATAAACGGACATGCCTGCTGAAAATGTCCTCAGCAGCTTTCGCTCCCAGCAGAAAGGCATCCTCCATGGATGAATACTCCCATGACCCGAATCTTCCCGCCGAATAGATATGCATATCCTCCAGCTGACCGGTTATGGTATCCAGCGCCTTGGGCCGGTCGGAGTTGAATATCACATATCCGTAGGGAATGTCAAGCGTCTTTTCGGCAACAATCTGATCTTCGCTGCTGATTATCCCCATCCTGATCAGATCCTCTACAGTTTTCCTTCTGGCCCACTCCACATCGATACCCTTGTGCGGATCGTATGAAATCTCTACGTAAATGGAACCGTGATCGGGAGGTGCCATGAAGTCTGAAAAGTTATGGGGAAAACCGAGCCGGTGAAAAATGAATTCATCCTCGGGGACATAAATCCAGTGCCTGTCTCCCAGATCACCCCTGACTCCCAGGTTGATGTTCAGCACCGACACATGCCTGAGCTTGCGGGCGGCGTCATTCATTTCTGTCACATCACCTTCTATACTGTTCACAAGAACCGGAAGTGGCTGAGTTGATATTATAAAGTCATAAGGGATTTGCCTTCTGCGGGATGTGGTGATCAGTTTTCTGGATGTATCTATACTATCCACCGATTCGTTCAGATTGATATCACCCAGACCGGATACCAGACCCTTCACCATGGACTCTATGCCTCCATGACGGGGATAGAAGAAGTGGGAGTTGTAGCCCAGTTCCTTACCCTTGTCCGAAAGTGCCCCCATGAGCAGCAGTTTCAGGTTGGATGAGGGAACAAACCGGCCGGTACAGTCAGGAGTGAGGTCCCTGGGGTGCCTCTTGTAGAGCTTGCTGTTATAGGGAATCATAAAATGAGCAGCGATCCCGTCTCCGAAGTAGGCCCTGATCCAGTCTTCAAACGTTCTGATTTCACCTTTGCTTTCTTTGAAATACTGCCTGCTGTATTCGTAAATGCAGTCAGCCACCACCTCGGCAGGAAGTCCGAACAGATTCGCCTGGAAAGGATACCTGGTGTAGACTTTTTTGGAATATATCCATGCACTTCTGTTTCTCTGTTCCAGTTTGCTTCCGATACGCGAGAAAACCAGCTCTCTGAACGTTTCGGTTCTGAAGTGAAGCAGGTGGCCGGTGTAGTCGAAAAGAAAATCTCCATCCTGCTCCGTTCTGCACAGCCCGCCCGCTCTTGACTCTTTTTCGATAAGGGTGTAGGTGACCGGCGCCCCGTTTTCATTTTCCTGCTGAAGCCTCCACGCCGCCCCGATTCCTGCAAGCCCGCTTCCGATAATCACCACATTTTTCATATCACTCCGATCAGTTCTCTAATTGATTGAGACAGATGTTTTTTTCTGGTAAAGGTCTTTGTAAAGCTTTTCCAGCGAGGAGGAAAATTTCGACGGATGGAAAACGGAGAAAGCTCTTCTTTTGCCTGCCTGCCCCATTTCTGAAGCCTTCTTTGCGTCAGAGATGAGTTCTATGAGGGCGGAAGCCATTCGCTGAGGATTGTTGGGCGGAATCAGAATGCCCGTTTTCCCATCCTGGACCAGCTCGGGATTTCCACCCACGTTTGTGGCTACTACCGGAAGGCCCATGGCCATAGCCTCGAGAATCACAATGGGACACCCCTCGGTCCTTGATGACAGTACAAAGAGATCGAAGTCCCTAAGTGCCTCAAACACATTGGACTTATAACCGGTAAACTGAACGTTCCCATCAAGTCCCAACTCCCGGCAGTACTGCTTAAGTTTGCCTTCGAGAGGTCCCGTACCCACTATGGATAGCTTTGCCTCGGGACGCACTTCTGACACGATCTTCATGGCTTCAAGCAGCTTGTCGATTGATTTTTCATCGGATAGCCTGCCGATGAATCCTATGTTGCAGCCTTTCCCGGAAGGACTTTTTCTGCGCCGTATGGCCGATCTGTACTTCTCCAGATTAAAAGGAGGATACACCACTTCGAATGATTCAGGTCCCCAGGCACTCTGCCACTCTTTTCTGATGAATTCCGATGTGACCACGAATGAATCGCACTTTCTGAGAGCGAAAGTGGTGAGCGGCTGCACAAAGCGGTCCCTTATCCTTCCAATTTTTGACGGTGCGGTATCCTTGAGAGTCATTTCAGTACCGATAACCACCGGTACCCCCGCCATGCGGGCTGCCATGGAACCTATCAGATTGGCCTTGAGCACATGAGTCTGAACCACGTGAGGTTTGTACTCTTTGAAAAAATCCACCAGTTTAAGAAAACTTTTGGGTTCGTTCTGAACTTTCTGGGGAACATCCAGAGAAAAGATCTTTCCTCCCAGGCTCTTGAACTTTTCTCCGAATTCGTTTCCATCATACTCGAACACGCATGCCCCCAGCTCGAAGCGGCTGTGATCGAAGTTCTGCGCCATGATGGTGAGTATCTCGATAAGACCGTTATACACATTGAATGATTTATACAGGTGAACCACCTTGATCTTTTCCATTGCGTTCCTCTCTTAAGCCGCTGTATTCAGACTGGTTACGTGTTCACCTGAGCGCTTCAGCCATTTCCTTTGCATGGTAGGTGATTATTATATCCGCCCCCGCCCTCTTGAAACCGGTGAGGATCTCGTGGCGAATAGCTTCTTCATTTACTTTCCCCATCTGGGCAGCCGCCTTCACCATAGCATACTCACCGCTCACGTTATAGACCGCAAGAGGGACCTTGAACTCCTGCTTGGCCCGGTAAACAACATCCAGATAAAACATACCGGGTTTCACCATCACGATATCCGCCCCCTCCTCTATGTCGAAAGCGATCTCGCGCAGCGCTTCCTGAGCATTGGAATAGTCCATCTGGTGAGACCGCTTGTCACCGAAACTGAGCGCTGAGGAAGTCCCCTCCTTGAAAAATGGATCGTAAAGCTTGGATGCAAATTTGGCCGAGTAGGCCATGAGGGCCACATTGGTGAATCCGCTCTCGTCCAGAGTTTGACGCATCACTTTAATCTGCCCGTCGAGCATCGCCGCAGGAGACATCATGTCGGAGCCCGCCTGGGCATGGGAACGGGTAACTTTGGCAATAAGCTCAAGAGATTTGTCATTGTCCAGATAGCCGTTTTCCATGATTCCGCAATGACCATGCTCAGTATACTCGCACATACACACATCGCTCACCACCACCAGCTCCGGCACATGCTTTTTTATCGCCCTGATGCCCTGCTGAACAATTCCTTCGGGATCATATGCCTCCGACGCCATCACGTCCTTCTTTTCAGGAATACCGAAAAGAATGATGGCCGGAATGCCAAGATCCCGAACCAGCTTAGCTTCCTCCACCAGGCTGTCAACCGATAGATGATAATTTCCGGGCAGAGCCGGGATCTCCTCCTTCACCCTGCTTCCGTGCACGACGAAAAGAGGACAGATGAGATCCTTCACATCGAGACTGTGTTCTCTTACCAGAGAACGGATATGCTCGTTTTTGCGCAGTCTTCTGAGCCGGTGAACCGGAAAGCCCATGATCGTCTCCTTTATGAATTTTTCACTTCAGTTGAACGACTTCTGCTTAAAAGATGAAAAGGGAGTATCTTGCCGCTGGGTGTGGAAACGGGATAGTCCCGCTTGATACGGATCACCCTGGCCTGATCCCACATGACCGACCCGGACTGAGCCCAGGATTCAGGACTGTTCTCGGATTTCTTCAGCATCTCGATAAACGATGACACGATCGCGTTTTCATCAATCGCACCCAGCCGGGGACTTACAAGCAGCCGCATACGGTTGAACCCCTTTTCATCCTCCTCCTCGACCAGCTGGAAATCCGTACTCTGCCCGCCGAACCTTTCAGGCAGCTGTTTTTCGATGATATGGATGAAATCGGTATCCACAAATGTAACCCCCTCACCGGTAAGCTTCTCATAGCTCATGATACCGGATATGTGAGTGTCGAATCCCATTTTTCCGAATTCACAATCGGAGGGCTCGGTATAGACTCTTCCGTAATCTCCCATTCCCACATTGAGAAGCAGTTTGGGAGATTCGTAGAGAAGCGTGGAGAAGAGAAATGAATCAACGTTGATGTCATAGTGAGGGACTGAGTATTTGTGAGTGATAATTGCCGTAGTGTCTTTGTAAAGGTGGCAGTGATCGCTGTTGTCTTTGCGTGAAGTACAGTGGGTGTGCTTGTTGCACCCTGCGGCAATCACCCCCGCTTCGCTGATGCCGTAGACCGGAATAACCACCGCACCGCAGCTTTCAATCTCTTTTCTCTTCTGAGGCGTGAGTGTTTCTCCCGTTACCAGAAATCTGGCTCCCCTTATGTTCAGCCCGTTCTCCTGAGCCGCCATGCAGACTCTGACGGCGGATGTGGCAAAGGTGTAGATAACACAGTTTGGATAGTAGTCAAGCATGGTTGAAGCCCACTGGGCCACTTTGTGTGCGTGATTCAGATTCACATACTCCGGCTGTGCCAGACGGACCCCGTGAAGCCTGCTCATCCAGAAGATCAGATTCGTCCCCCAGGTTTTCTCCCAGTTCACCTTTACCTGTGCCTTGTCCACCTGTGAAAACCACCTCTTGGGAGGATTGCCCATATAGGTGAAACGCAGGGAGGAGTTGATACCGGGAGCACCGGGAAAGAGAGGAAACCAGTTGGCAATGGGCGAAGTGAGCGATTCGTGCATGTTGAGAAGGAACGCATCGTAGAGTGAACGCTGCACCAGATAATCAAAATCGATTCTCACCCGGGTACCTGCACTGCGCGTTGCACCGCTTCTGACTTCGTAGGCGGTGGATAGAAACGGGTTGTCGAACATATTTTCCGAACACAGGAATGATGCTCCGTTTCTCTTCACCTCAGTTTTCCCTTTGAATTCATCGATTGTGATATAGATTCCTTCCTGCTGGAGTCGCTGCAGCGAAGACTCTATCCCATCCGATTCCACCCACTTCTTGATATCAGAAAAGGCAATTTTCTTCGGTTCGATAAGTTTCAGGTAGGGGCTCTTTTGATACTCGAACACGCCGCGCTGGATAATATTGAGGAAGTTTTCACTGCGCCTGGCGATTCTCTCTTTTAGAAGCGCTCTTGATCTGCTGATCGCTTCCTGAGGCTCCAGCCTGTTTCTGAGATACTTGTCAAGCCCCCCCACAAACCGTATGTACTTTCTCATGACTCAGACCTTTCACTGGGTGTTGAATGCTCTTCTTCTATTTCCAGTTCCTGCACAAGTGTTTCCACCAGACGGCCAAGCTCCTGTTCCGAATGAGCGGCACTGATGAAAAGCACCTCATACGGTGAAGGAGGCAGATAAAACCCTTTTTCCAGAATGGGACGGTGCAGTTTCCTGAACCGTTCCATTGCCGAAATCTGTATCTGTTGGGGACTGCGCGGAAGTGCAGACCTGTGCAGATAAGGCCACACGATCGAACCGGTCCTCTGGACCCTCACATCATCTCTTCCGCAACCCTCAAGCAGAGAAGCAAAGGTTTTGCCAAGTCTCTCCAGCTGCTGGTAGACCCTGTGGTCGGAGAGAATTTTGAGCGTTTCAATCCCCGCAGCCAGAGATACCGGGTTCCCGCTGAGAGTTCCGGCCTGATATACATTTCCCTCCGGTGCCAGTTTTCTCATTATCTTTCCGGGCCCCACCACGGCACCCACAGGCATTCCCCCGCCGATTACCTTTCCCAGAGTCACCAGATCGGGCACTATTCCCACAAGCTGGTAATACCCTCCGAAGTGAAGGCGGAAACCGGAAATGACTTCGTCGAAAATGAGAAGCGCACCTGCAGAAGCTGTGATATCTCTCAGGAGCTGCAGAAACTCCCTGCGCTGCACCAGAAGCCCGTTGTTTGCCGGAAGAGGCTCCACGATCATGGCGGCAATGCGGGAACCGTAGCGCCTGAATGTCTCTTTCACATTCTTTTCGTCATCAAGCCTACACACCAGGGTCTGCTGAGCCACCGCGGAAGGGACTCCCTCGGAATCGGCCACCCCGGCAGTGGCCAGCCCCGAACCGGCCTTCACCAGCATACTGTCGCTGTGTCCGTGATAGCCCCCACCGAACTTGACCACCAAATCCCTGCCTGTAACCCCTCTGGCCAGCCTGAGGGCGGTCATAACCGCTTCAGTACCGGAGTTCATAAGCCGCATGCAGTCAAATTCCTTCAGTGCGGAAAGAACCAGCTCGGCCATCTCTATCTCCCCCGTGTGACAAGTCCCGAAAGAGAGACCTTTCCCGGCAGTCCTCCTCACCGCCTCAACAACCCGTTCGTCGGCATGCCCCAGAACAAGAGGGCCCCATGACTGGCAGAAATCCACATACTCGTTTCCATCCACATCCCAGAACCTGCTCCCCTTAGCTCTGGACAGAAAAACAGGATTGCCCCCCACGCTGCGGAATGCCCTCACCGGGCTGTTCACTCCCCCGGGAATCAGCTCGTGAGCACGTGAGAAGTTCTGGGAAGACCCTGCAAAGGAAAAACTGGGTGTACCGGTGGACATTAAAACCTCCTATCTGCAGCTTCGGATTCAGAGCTTCTTGAGAGCACTGGAGTACTCCCTGAGCTTTGTTTCTGAATCGTGCAGTATTTTATTTACAATCGATCTGGTGAGCGAATCTATGGACTGCCTGTCCGGTTCGGAAAGCTGAAGATTTCCGATGGCTTTCTCAAGGTTCTTCTTCCTGATCTCTTCGGCCCGGGCCCGGATGGAAACCATGGTGGGAACTATGTCATGTGAACGGATATAGTGGAAAATCTCCCCCTTTTTGGAATCGATCAGATCCATCGCCTTCTGAGCCTCGTACAGCCTGTCGCGCGCACTCTTCTCCGAAACTGACTTGAGATCATCGACATTGTAGATATGACAGCCTTCAATGGAGGAGATCCGGGGATCAAGACTTCTGGGAACAGATATGTCCACCAGAAACAGCGGACGGTCCTCCCGTTTTTTCATGATCTCACCAAGTCGGTCGGCCCTGACCAGAAATTCCCTCGCGCCCACCGAACTGATCAGGATGTCCACCGAGGCCATGTACTCTTCGATTTCGTGAAGCATGATCGCTGTTCCGCTGAACCTTTCCGCCAATTCGACTGCTTTACTGAAGGTGCGGTTGGCCACCAGAATGTCTCTGACTCCCAGTCTGACCAGATTCCTGAGAGTCTTCTCCCCCATCTGTCCCGCTCCCAGAATCATCACCTTGCGGTTCTTGAAATCGGTGAAGAGATTCTGGGCCAGCCGCACCGCCGCGTAACTCACTGAAACGCTGTTCTCCCCCACCCTGGTTCTGCTTCTGACCTTCTTTGCCACGCTGAACACCTGCGACATCAGGTGCTCGAACACATAATCGACAGAACCGTATCGAACCGCTTTAGCGTAAGCCTCCTTCACCTGACCCAGAATCTGAGGCTCCCCTAGCACCATGGAGTCCAGACCGGAAGCCACCATGCAAATATGCTTCACCGCCTCCTCGCCGCTCTCCATGAAAAGAAAACTGGACAGGTCACCGCTGTATTTGTGAAAATCCCGCATAAAATCCCTCAGCAGCGCAATGCGGGGCTCTCTCATAAGCGCATAAATCTCCACTCTGTTGCAGGTGGAGATGATCATGCTTTCGGCGATCTCATCCTTTGCCTGCAGAAGCGAAAGCGCATCGGAAACATCACTGTCCTTGAATGAAAGCTTCTCCCGGACCTCTATAGGCGCGGTCCGGAAACTCAGTCCCACAACACCGAATAGCATGTAGCGTCTCCCCCCTGTTGCTCAAATGTATTTACACATCCAAACAGAGAGGCAATACATATACCAAAGCAGGCGGCGGACTTATTTTTCCGCAGAAGAAAATAGTGCTGAAGGAAGAAATTTCATCATCCGCACCGCGGAATGCACCGGAGTGCGCTTTAGAGTGGCGAGTAGCCTGCGAAGGGGTGGTTCGGGATTAATCTCCCAGGAAAGCAGCTCAGGCCACATGCGGGCGATCAGTTCACGGTGCAAACGGTGACGGGGAGGGTCGCGGTAGTAGGCCTTGACCCCGATCAATACCTCCAGAAGCTTGCGGCAGTTTAATGGTGAGAAACTCTCGAAGGCTATATCGTATTCATTGTGCGACTGAGCAGCCCAGCTTCCCGTGCGCTGCTCCCAGTAGAAAAGATCCAGCAGATGATGACGGCTGTCCACCCGCAAGCGTACGCTCTCAAGCCATTTTTCAAACACGGAGTTCATCAGAGAACTGCCCCGCATACCTGCCAGAAAAGCAAGATATCTTCCGTTGATCTTCACAATTGACGGTGCATAGTAGAAATTCCTGGTCACCTCTCCACCCAGACCGTTTGTGATCACAAACTCCCTGCCCAGTTTCTCATAGTACCTGTACATGGTGTAGGCATTTATCACCTTGGAAATTCTGGGAGTAATCACATTGCGATTTATGATGGAGAGAAACTCCCTGTCCTCCTCAACCGGCATCTGGGGAACAAGATTGTGCACAAGACCGTAACGGTTAAGAATAGATGCGGGAATTGTTATATCAAGCCCATGTCCGGAAAGCCCCGGGTGAGTGTGAGTGAAATAGTGAAGCTGCTCGCGAATGTCTCTGCAGGAGGCCAGAACGATTCTGGTGTCAAGCCCAGCAGTTACCGCAAGTGACGTATCGAAACGGCTCACCGCCCCCTCCATGAGCCCCTTTATAACACTGCAGGCGTATTCGATGCTTGTGTCAAGCGGATAGCCGCGGATAGGTCTGCGGGGCCAGTAACGCACGGATCTGAATGTGGTGATGTCCAGATAATGGTTAGGCAGAAGACGATGCGCTCCCTTGAGAAGAGTCAGACCGGAAGGATACCAGAATTCCTGAGTGGAGGTGAAAAGCGGAAGAGAAAAAAACTCCCTGCGCAGCTCCGGGTCCACCTGAAGCGCACAGTTTTCCGCAAGCAGAGAAAGCTCTCCTGCACACCAAAGCCGCTTTCTACTGTCCACATGGAAAAACACCTGCCTGAATCCGACCGCATCATTGAGTATGCGCCAGGAATTCCCGTGGCGGCATATAAGCACATACCTTCCCCCCATTCCGTCCAGCGCATCAAACAGCTGTTCCGGCCTCCTGCTTTCCTTGAGAATCGACTCCAGTATCTGCCCGTTTCGTTTCTCAGGATAAATCGGATCGAGAATAAATCCCAGCAGCACAAGCATATTTTCGCCGTCGCTCACCCGGGTCACATCCAGATCCGGATGAACCGTGAGCATAATACCGTCGCCCAGCTCCATGCGGTTCCAGTCCGCAAGCCCAGAAGCGTATTGGGGACCCAAAAGGTACTGGCGCCTGTGCAGATACTTCTTCTCGTCCATCAACCAATCTCCCGCATAGGTGTACCAAGCGGCAGCCCTCAGCGCCTGATAAAACCGGAACAGAGAAAATGGT